>JAFYXE010000111.1 GCA_017546275.1 Bacteroidales bacterium
AGGATGAATGAGATTTCATTTGAATCTACCGGATGCATCTTACCGTCGTAAACGTAAACGCGGATATCACGTGCGAGTGAACCAGTAAGAGGGCCTTCGCTCATCTTCTCGTTGATACCCTTAAGGATAGCCGGCATAAAGCGAGCGTCGATAGCACCACCGACAACGCAGTTGTAGTACTCGAGCTTACCGCCCCAAGGAAGGTCGAACTCTTCCTTACCCTTGATGTTGAGGACAACCTCTTTTCCGTCAACCTTGAATCTGTTGCCTGGATCTACGCCCTCCTGGTAAGGTGCGATAAGGAGGTGAACCTCACCGAACTGACCTGCACCACCCGACTGCTTCTTGTGACGGTAGTCTGCAGTAGCGACCTTAGTGATAGTCTCACGGTAAGAGATCTTAGGAGCCGAGAACTCGATCTCGAGCTTGTTCTCGTTCTGGAGTCTCCACTTGAGAGTGTTCACGTGCTGCTCACCCATACCCTTGAGGATAGTCTGCTTCTGCTCCTTGTGGTACTCGATGATGTATGTAGGATCCTCGGCAGCGATCTTAGCCATAGCCTCGCTCACCTTCTCCTCATCCTTAGCGTCCTTAGCCTTTACAGCACAACGGTACTTGTAGTTAGGGAAGTTGATCTCCTTGTATGCGATGTCAGCACCTGGAGCGCAAAGAGTAACGTTTGTCTTAGCTGCGCGGAGCTTCACTGTACATCCGATGTCACCGGCCTTAAGGTCTGTAACCTTCTCCTTCTTCTTACCTGCAACAGCGTAGATGGCTGTGATTCTCTCCTTGTCGCCTGTCTCCGGATTCTCAAGGTCCATACCCTCTGTGAGTTCACCGGTCATAACCTTGAAGTAAGCAACCTCACCAAGGTGTGGCTCGACAGCTGTCTTATAAATGAAGAGTGATACAGGAGCATCCTCCTTGCACTCATATACTTTCTCATCCTTTGTCACACACGGACGCTCAGCTGGAGAAGCCGCTGTACGGATTGTGAACTCCATAAGACGCTTCACTCCGATGTCCTTCTTGGCAGAGAGACAGAAGATAGGCATAACCTTTCCTTCGCGGATACCTACTCCAAGACCCTTTCTGATCTCGTCCTCAGAAAGAGAACCCTGCTCGAAGAATGTCTCCATAAGTGTGTCATCATACTCGGCAGCGCGCTCGATGAGAGCGTTTCTGAGCTCCTCAGCCTCCTCAAGACGATCTGCTGGAATCTCAAGGTCCTGGCGCTTGCCTGTATCGCCTTCGAAGCGATAGTATTTCATTTTGAGGACATCGATGAAGCCGTCGAAATCAGGTCCTACTGTTACAGGATACTGAACCACTACCGGCTTGTTGCCGAATGCCTCTTTCATTGTTTCGAGAGTTGTCTCCCAAGATGCCTTATCGCCGTCGAGCTGGTTTACAGCAGCGATAAGCGGAATGTGATATTCTCTAGCATAGCGTGAGTAGATCTGAGTACCTACCTCAACACCCTGCTGAGCATTGATAACGAGCACACCGAGGTCGCAGACCTTGAATGCAGACACGGCTCCACCGACGAAGTCATCTGCACCCGGAGTGTCGATGATATTGAATTTTGTATCCATAAACTCTGCGTAGAGCGGAGTCGCATAGATAGATCTCTGGTTCAACTGTTCGATCTCAGCATTGTCAGAAACAGTGTTCTTTCCTTCTACTGTACCTCTTCTGTCAATCACCTTACCTTCGTAAAGCATTGCTTCAGATAACGTGGTCTTACCTGACTTGGTGCTACCAAGCAGAACCACATTACGGATGTTTTTAGTTGAATAAGTTTTCATCAGTTCTGTTGTGTTATGTGTTTGTATTATGTGTCTTTCAGCGTCTATGAAGACGCATCCTCGCAAATCTAATAAAATTATGTCGGAATATCAATGAATTGGCGGGAGTTTTTGACATCAGAACAGGGTTTCATCCATTGAAAGCAGCTGGAAAATGTCCTCCGCAGACATTCCCATACGTTCATAAAACACGTTGTCCACTTCCGGCGGAAGCAGGGTCTGCACCGGCTTGCCGGATGCCATAGCGGAGCACAGGTCTGAGTACTGCTGATCGCTTCTTGTCTTCATACGGATCTTCTTTTCCGCAAAACTCGTCCTTGTCCGCGGAAATCGCAACTTTTCGCGATGAAATGCCGGAGATTTTCGTCACATTTTTCTTTATTTTTAAATCATTTCTTTTTTTTAAACGGATTTGCTTGCGAACCGTCGGATTTTCTTGTTTATCCGGCATTGCCTTAAGGAATACTTTTGTCCCGAATCTTAAAACAAAAATGAAATGGACAATGTTTCTATTAAGGAAAACATCAGGAAGATCCGGCAAAAGCTCAGGCTTACCCAGGAGGATATGGCCCACAGGCTGAACATATCCATAACCGCCTACCGTGACCTTGAAAAGGGAAGGACATCCATCCTCAACAGCTATGTGGGACTGTTGGCGGACGTATTCGAGACTTCGACCGAGGAACTCGTACTCGGATACCGGCCGTCACAGATCGCTGGGAGAGACATCCGGGAGGTCCAGGAAGAATACCAGAGCAAGGTCATCAACCTCGAAAGACGCATCGAGGATCTGGAAAAAGTCATCACTCTGCTTGAAGAAAACATTGAAAGCAAGAAGCAAATCATCTCGATGCTCCAAAAATAGCTTGGCAACGACAAATAGATTGTGTATTTTTGCAGAATGCGCAATGAACCACATCTGTTAAGCTATCTCAATGCAGACCTGATAGAGGCAGGCTGCGACGAAGCCGGACGCGGCCCTCTGGCCGGACCGGTCTTTGCGGCAGCCGTGATCCTGCCGAAGGACTTCTATCACCCGCTGCTGAATGACTCCAAGAAGATGACCGAAAAGGCAAGGGAACTGCTCCGTCCGGTGATAGAGCAGGAGGCCGTCGCGTGGGCAGTCGAAGAGGTAAGTGCAGAAGAGATAGACACCATAAACATATTGAATGCATCCATCGCCGGAATGCAGAGGGCTGTGCGCAGACTGGATGTCAAGCCGGAATATCTGCTGATAGACGGAAACAGGTTCAAGCCTTTCGACGGCTATCAGTATCAGTGCGTGGTGAAGGGTGACGCCAAGTTCGCATCCATCGCAGCTGCGTCTGTGCTTGCGAAGACATACAGGGACGAATATATGAGGAAACTCGCGGCCGAGTACCCGCAGTACGGATGGGAAAGGAATATGGGCTACCCTACAAAGGAGCACATCGATGCCATCATCCGCCACGGATACACCCCGCACCACAGAAAGAGTTTCCACCTCAAGCAATTGGAACCAACCTTATTTTAATATGAAAAAGTTTTTATGCCTCCTTACCGCCCTCACAGTGTTTGCGGGCAGTATCAGAGCCGACGAAGGTATGTGGCTCCTTCCGCTTATCAAGAAGATGAACGGCAAGGCAATGAAAGAGCTCGGCTGCGAGCTCTCTCCGAAGGAAATCTATAACATCAACAGCACATCGCTGAAGGATGCCATCGTGCAGTTCGGCGGAGGTTGTACCGGTGAGATCATTTCCGGTGAGGGACTTCTCGTGACCAACCACCACTGCGGCTACGGCAACATCCAGAAGCTCAGCAGCGTGGAGCACGATTACCTCAAGGACGGATATTGGGCTATGAACCGCTCTGAGGAGCTCCCTTGCGAGGGACTCACAGTGACTTTCCTCCAGTATATGAAGGATGTGACAGCCATTCTCGAGAAGGCTGAGAAGAAGGCCATCAAGGCTCACAAGGATACCACAGACGTGGCTCCTGTAGTGGCACAGGCTCTGGCTCAGACAAGAGAGGACATCATCAAGAAGGCAAAGGAAGACAACCCTTACTGCGAGGCAAGAATCGAGACATTCTACAACGAGAATGTATATTATCTGATTGTATATAAGGTCTACAGAGATATCCGTTTCGTAGGAGCACCGCCTTCATCGATCGGCAAGTTCGGAGCAGACACAGACAACTGGATGTGGCCACGTCACACCGGTGACTTCTCTATGTTCCGTGTGTATGCCGACAAGAACAACAACCCTGCAGACTACTCGCCTGCAAACGTTCCTCTCAAGGCAAAGAACCACCTCGAGATCTCTCTCTCAGGCATCGAGGCCGGTGACTACACTATGATTATGGGATACCCTGGACGTACCACACGTTTCCAGACTTCTCCAGAGCTCAGAAAGCAGATCCAGGGCAACGACATCCGCATCGCAGCACGTACAGCACGCCAGGATGTCCTCCTCGAGGATATGCTCGCTGACCCTAAGGTGAAGATCCAGTATGCAAGCAAGTATTCAAGCTCTTCAAACGGCTGGAAGAAGTGGCAGGGAATGAAGCTCGCGTTCGACAAGCTCGACATCATCGGAAGAGCGGAGAACGAAGAGCGTATGTTCCTCGGCTGGGTGGCGACTTCACCTGAGAGAAGAGCGAAGTACGGTACAGTGCTTATGGACCTCGCTGAGGCTGCAAATATGAACTCTGTGGAGAATGACGTATATACATATGTAACTGAGTCGCTTGCACGCATCGAGGTATGCAGTGCTGCCGCACAGTTCCAGATGGTATTCAAGGCCGCTCTCGAGGAGGGTGCGGACTCTGCTGCAGCTTTCGCCCAGGCACGTGAAAGAATGGCCGCTTTCTACAAGGACTATTCAGAGAAGACCGACCGCAAGGTTGCCAAGACTATGATCAGATTCTACAGAGACAATGTGGATGAGACATATTATCCAAGCATCCAGGACTTCAAGACTATGGATGTGGACAACTTCGTGGATGACCTCTTCGACAACAGCATCTTCGCAAATGAGGCACGCCTCGCAGCTGCTACTCCAGCACAGATCGACGGCGATCCTGCTCTCGAGCTCAACTCAGACATCAGACGCGTAGTCGCAAGAGTGATTCCTTCTATCAGAACTGCCAACCAGCGTCTCGCAGAGGCCCGCCAGCTGTACACAGCAGGTCTCCTCGAGTGGAAGAAGGACGAGCCTTCATATCCTGATGCGAACTTCACTATGCGACTCACCTACGGAAAGGTGGGAGGCTACTCTCCTAAGGACGCCGTGATCTACAGATACTACACTACTCTTGACGGAGTGATGGAGAAAGAGGATCCGGACAACTGGGAGTTCGTTGTGCCTGAGAAGCTCAAGGAACTCTGGAAGAACAAGGACTTCGGCCGCTACGCAATGAAGAACGGCAAGATGCCGGTGGCATTCCTCAGCAACAACGACATCACAGGAGGCAACTCCGGCAGCCCTATTATGAACTCGAAGGGTCAGCTCATCGGTCTCGCATTCGACGGCAACTGGGAGTCTATGAGCAGCGACGTGATGTTCGAGCCAGAGCTCCAGAGATGTATCAACGTGGACATCCGCTATGTCCTCTTCATCGTTGACAAGTTCGGCGGAGCAGGCTGGCTGCTCAACGAGATGACTATCGTGAAATAGTACATATGACCATATATAGGTCGCTAAACATTTGATAATGATTAATCAGAACGATGTAAACAAATGGCTTCAGGAGGTGGAGCACCCAGCAAAGGGCGACAAGAACCTTGTGGAGCTTGGAATGATTGAAAAGATCGAGGTTACCGAGGGAAGCATCACTGTGACCCTCGGCTTCGCAAAGCACCGCGATCCTCTCGCGGAATATCTCATCGGCAGCGCCAAGGCAGCCATCATAAGAAACGCTCCGGCAGGCACTGCTGTGGAAGTGAAGACAATCATCAGGAACGAGGCTCCGAAGAAAAAGCCGGGTCTCGATCTCGGTTTCGAGGAGGTTGCAAACGTGAAGCATATCATCGGTATCGCTTCCGGCAAGGGTGGAGTCGGAAAATCTACAGTGTCTGTGAACCTCGCGGTGGCACTTGCACGCCTCGGCTACAAGGTCGGCCTCGCTGATGCAGACGTATACGGTCCGTCAGTGCCTAAGATGACAGCGACTGAGGGTCAGATGCCGGACGCATTCCAGGAGGGAGAGAAGGAAGTGATTGTACCTCTTGAGAAGTACGGCGTGAAATGGATGTCCATCGGATATTTCGCACGTCCTGAGCAGGCGCTCATCTGGCGTGGCCCTATGGCCTGCAACGCTCTGAAGCAGATGATTCTTCAGGTCCGTTGGGGTGAACTGGACTTCCTTCTTCTCGATATGCCTCCGGGAACAGGCGACATCCATATCAGCCTCGTGCACGACATTCCTCTCGAGGGTGCGGTCATCGTCAGCACTCCGCAGGACGTGGCGCTCGCTGACGTAGAAAAGGGTGTGAATATGTTCCGCAACAAGGACGTGAACAAGCCTATCTTCGGTCTCGTGGAGAATATGGCGTGGTTCACTCCGGCAGAGCATCCGGATGAGAAATACTACATCTTCGGCCGCGACGGAGGTCTCAGAATGGCAGAGAAGTACGACATTCCTCTGCTCGGTCAGGTACCTATCGTTCAGAGCATCCGTGAAGGCGGTGACGCCGGCGAGCCTGTGGCGCTCTCATCGCGCCCCGACGGCCTTGCCTTCCTCGCCCTCGCCGAGAAGGTTGCTGAGGCGGTGAAATAAACCATCTGCCGCTATCGTGCCTAGGGGGTTAACGACACCCCGATTTCTAAGTCACTATCATTCAACCAATTATAAAAGGCACTGTCGTTAACCCACCTTTTAAAACAGGGGTTAACGACAGTGCTTTTTGTAAACTATTGATTATAAACGTGTTGCAAATCGGAGTGTCGTTAACCCCGCCGCGTTGTCACGTCATCAAAATTGACTGAGCTATTTAAAGAGAAGCTGAGCAAAAGTGTTGAGGTAGTAGCGCCAGTTGTACCATACGTGGCCACCGTCACTTGCAAAGAGTGTGTACTCCATATCGTTTCTCTTGAGGATCTCCACCATCACCTCTGTACCAGGCCAAGCGAAGTCGTCAGTACCGCAACCGATCCAGTAAAGCTTGTAGCCGGCCTTCTTGATAGCCTGCATCTGAGCGTCTACATTCTCGCCGTCACGCATACCGCAGCTCATAGGGCAGATGTAGTCGAATACGCCAGGGAAGAGCATTGTAGCAGCAGTTGTGTGTCCGCCACCCATTGAAAGGCCGGCGATTGCACGAGCCTCCTTCTTAGGGATGGCACGGTAGTTCTTCTCCACGAAAGGAATAATCTCTGTCACGAGGCTCTTTACGTATGCATTTGCATAGGCAGGATCACGGTAGTTGATGTCGCTGACTGGAAGGTTGAGAGTGCAGGCAGCCTGCTGACCAGGGTTTCCGTTAGGCATTACGACGATCATAGGCTTTGCAAGACCCTTCTCGATGAGGTTGTCAAGGATCTGGGCAGTTCTACCCATCGATGTCCAGGCCTCCTCGTCGCCGCCACCGCCGTGAAGCAGATAAAGCACCGGATATTTTGTCTTCTTTGAAGTCTCATAGCCGTAAGGAGTGTAGACTGTCATTCTTCTGTTGATGCCGAGCTGCTCGCTGTCGTACCATACGTGAGATACGGAGCCTCTCTTGTTGGCCTCTTTGTAGTTCTC
>JAFYXE010000112.1 GCA_017546275.1 Bacteroidales bacterium
AGGGTGAAGCATACCGTTGTTGACCTCGTTTCCGATCTGCACCCACTCTACTTCCACGCCGTTGTCCTTCAATGCCTGCAGCACTTCCGAAGTGTGCGCGCTTACGGCATCTGCCAATTCGCCTATGTTGTAACTTGCCCAAGCAGAAGGTGTTACCTGCTTTGACGGGTCAGCCCAGGAATCGCTGTAATGGAAGTCTATCATTATCCTCATTCCCAGATTCTGAGCCCTCTTGGCCTTCGCCACCACGTCGTCCTTTCCGCACCATCCGCCGTCAGGGGCGACCCAGACGCGCAGTCGGATGGCGTCGAGCCCGAGCTCCTTCATAAGGGCCGTGCACTCCATTTCCTTGCCGTCGGCAGTGTAGAATTTCTGCCCGTCCGCCTCCATCTGGGTGACCCAGCTGATGTCGGCTCCCTCGGCGTATCCGCCTGTCTTGCCGGGCACGTCAGGCTTCTCTTCAGGCTTCTGGGTTTCAGGCACATAGCCTGTCGGTCCGTATGGGTCGTTGCCGCAGGATGCGAACGTTAGAATCATCGCGGCTGATATGCAGAGAAGTTTCATAAAATTTAAATTTCCGTGTGATTTTTACTTTGGCAAATATATTGAAAATTGTTTGAAATCATTATATTTGCTGTGACCACGACAATACATACTTCGATAAGACACACTTAACACAATACACTTAAACACAAACCAATGAAACACCTAGCTTATCGAATCGCCCTTATCTTTGCGATAATGGGTCTGAGCTGCGCCAGTGCGTTTGCTCAGCAAGTGAAAGGTACAGTCAAGGATTCTGCAGGTCTGCCTGTAATCGGCGCTGCAGTCGTTGTCGAAGGCACAGCCAACGGTACGACAGCGGATCTTGACGGTAATTTCGTGTTTGACAAGGCAGTCCCTGCGGATGCTGTTCTGGTTGTGACCTCCATCGGTTACAAGACAGCAAAGGTTCCTGTAGGATCAGGCTTTGTAGAAGTTGTCCTCCAGGAGGATAACGAGATGCTGGAAGAAACCGTAGTCATCGGTTACGGTGTCCAGAAGAAGAGCGTTGTTACGGCAGCGATTTCTTCAATCACGTCTGAAGACCTCAAATCTCAGTCTCAGACTCGAATCGAGAACCTCCTCCAGGGTATGACTTCCGGAGTGGTGGTTGTCTCTCCTTCCGGAGCTCCGGATGCTACTTCCCAGATCCGCGTCCGCGGTATCGGTTCTACAAACGGAAGTGACCCTCTCTACATCATCGACGGCTTCGCAGTCAGCGGTGGCCTCGACTATCTGAATCCTAACGACATTGAGCGTATCGAAGTACTCAAGGACGCAGCTTCGGGTGCTGTCTACGGTGCACGTGCAGCCAACGGTGTAATCCTCGTGACTACAAAACAGGGTCAGAAGGGTAAGACAAAGGTCAACTACGACTTCTCATACGGATGGCAGAACCCTTGGCGCAAACCTTCAGTGCTTAACGCTACAGAGTATGCCATTATGATGAATGAAGGTTATGTGAATTCAGGCAAGGCTCCTATCTATGACGATCCATATTCGTTCGGCGAGGGAACAGACTGGGTTGAACTCATCTTCAACGACAATGCTCCTGTCCAGAAGCACGACCTCAACATCACAGGCGGTAACGACAAGCTCACTTATTCGACTTCTGTCGGCTATCTTTACAAGGAAGGTACAATCGGTGGTAACTACGGCCGTTCAAACTATGACCGTGTCACTGTCCGCCAGACTGTGAATGCTGTCCTCTTTGACAATACAGCGCAGCGTAACTGGCTGAACAAGATGACCTTCAATACTGCGATTTCATATGCACATATGAACTCTACCGGCATCAGCACCAACTCTGAGTTCGGTTCGCCGCTCGGTTCGGCTCTCGCAATGTCGCCGCTCCTCAGCGTATATGCGACTCCAGAGGAGGAAGAACAGTATAAGACAATGTATCCGGAAGGATATGCTCACATCGTGAGAGATGCTTCCGGAAGAGCCTATACAGTTGTCGACGGAAACGTCTACAATGAGCAGACCAATCCGCTCGCTTCGCTCAGCCTTCCTGGCACCAAGTATGACACAGACAAGTTCGTCATCAACGGCGCTGTGGAACTCAATATCTGGGATGCCCTCAAGTTCCGCTCATCTTTGGGTATTGACCTCTCTTTCTGGGGCAACCACGGCTACACAAAGCAGTATTTCCTTTCATCGAAGAGCTACAACTACAATACTGTAGCTTCCGAGACCACTTATGACAAGGACGGAAACGCTACAGTGACTGAGAAGATCAACTATGCAGAGTCTGCTCAGCAGGAAATGAACCGTTCTTTCAGATGGCAGCTCGAGAACGTCATATCTTATGACAAGACATTCGGCAAGCACAGTGTAGCTGCCGTTCTCGGTCAGACAGCCATCCGTTCGACAGGATCGAATGTCGGTGCTAATGCACGCGGACTAATGTATCCTTACGACGAGTGGAAGATTTCAGTAAACAACACAGTGGGTCAGCAGGCTGACGGCAACCGCAACGGTTGGGGAAGCTGGAACTCAATCGCTTACTCGCTTCTCTCTTACTTCGGCCGAGTATCGTACAACTACGACGAGCGCTATATGATTCAGGCTACAATGCGTGCCGACGCTTCTTCACACTTCGGACCTAACAACAAATGGGGTTACTTCCCGTCTGTCAGTGCCGGTTGGAACGCGAAGAACGAGGAGTTCCTCAAGGACGTGAACTGGCTTTCAATGTTGAAGGTCCGCGGATCCTGGGGTATCAACGGTAACGACGGCATTCCTGATTTCAAGTATGCCGTTTATATGAGCAC
>JAFYXE010000113.1 GCA_017546275.1 Bacteroidales bacterium
CTTTCTCTCTGCGAAGATGAACTTCATCGAGTTCACCTGAGAGCCGGTCATAATGAACGGCGCTGCAGGCCCTTCGTTCTTTTCAGCGAAAGCCATCTCAAGTTCCTTGAGCACGTCCTCATAGTCATCCGAGAACATAATGGCCTGGAACTCACGGAGAATCACATAGAAAGGCACTCCGATATCCGCAGCGATCCTGCGAGGGAGTCGCATCATCTGAGCGATGTCGTTTCTGTCCGGAGCCCAGTTCATAGACACGATATCACCGTCCTGATAGAAACGGTCGCGGTCAAAGATGAAATGAGTACCGAAAAGATGCCTCTCGATGGCATCCTTGAACTGGTCCGGTGTAGACAGCGAAGCCTTCATCACCGTAGTTCCGAACTTCACGAGGAAGTCCTCTATTGTCCTGATATTGAACATCTCGACACAGGCAGTCACAAAAGGCTTGCCTGCCGAGCGCATATTCATAAGTGTTTGCTGGATAAGCGACATCTTGCCTGTCTTCGGCGGTTCGTAAAGCACAACGTGCTCTCCGGCATCGAGCAGATTGCCCATAATGCCGCATTCCTTCTTTCGGCCGACAAAGTATTTGCCGGTCACATATTTATCGTATACAAAAGGCGTTTCCATTCTCTAACTACTAATTCGGGTGCAAAAGTAACATCATCGTAACATCTATGCAACAAAAATGTTAAGTACTTATGAACAACCCTCTGTTGGTATTTGTACGGATTATTTTATTATTTTTGTAGGTTATATTAAATGTACTGAAAAGCCAGTCGGACAAGATATGAATACATCAGGTAAAATGAGGATTCCGCTCATCATCGGAAAGACGCTGCTCTGGATCGCAGGAATATGGTTTGGCCTTATGGTCGTACTTCAGATCGTGCTCTCGCCAGCAGTGCTCACCAAGGTTGTGAACAAGGTCGCAGTGGAGTTTGTGGATGGAGAAATTGCCTTCGGAAAGGCTTCCGTTTCCGTATTCCGCCATTTCCCTAAAATCACCCTTAACCTTGAGGATTTCGCTGTCACATATCCGGCAGAACGCTTCGACTCGCTTGAACGCGCCGGAGTGCAGGGGCATATGCTCTACCACGGAACAGCAGAGATTTCCGACACGCTCGCATCGTTCAAGAAATTCTCCGCAAGCGTAAGTCTGCTTCCGTTGCTCAAGGGAGACATCAGCATCCCTAACGTCAGCCTCGTCAAGCCAAGGATCTTCGCTCATTACTACGACGAGAACAACGCCAACTGGAACATCTTCAAGATGGGAGAGGAGGAAGAAACTGAGGAAGACACCACTTCCACAGCAATGCCTGACATCATCATCGGCAAGGTCAGCCTCACAGAGCACCCTCATATCGTATATACCGACAGCAAGGATACAGTATTTGCTATGATCGACCTCAAGCATATGCTGTTCGACGGAAAGATCAATACAGGAAACATCCCTAGGGTAAAACTCGGACTGAGACTCGACAGTATGATTGTGGCAGGAAGAGTAGGCAGGGACACCCTCGCTCTCGGACTTGACGCACTTCACATCCACGAGCACAACAGGCATATGGATATGCACGCGCAGGCCAAGACTATGCTTGCGACAAGAGCATTCGGAAGAATGCAGATCCCTATCGACATCACCGGTTCGATCGCATTCCCTAAGGATTCAGTAACAGCCGTAGCAGTAAGAGACCTCAAGGCAGACATCGCCTCGATTCCTCTCAGAGCAGACGCCGTGATCAGACTCCATAGCGGAAGGACAAGAGTAGACGGAACCTTCGGCATCGACAATTGCAAGGTGCAGGACATCCTTTCAGGATACATCAGGAACTTCATCCCTGAAGTTGACAAGGTAAACACTGACGCCGTCATTGCTTTGGATGCGAAGGTGAACGGTTTCTATGAGCACAGCACAGGAAAGCTTCCTGTTATGGACATAAAGTTCAGCGTGCCTGACTCGAAGATAGAGTACAGCGACTTCCCTGAGGCAGTGAAGCTGAGCATCGAAGCTGAGGCGGAGGCAACAGAAGAGGGTCAGGTGAACGCACGTCTGGCAGGACTTTCAGTCAATACAGTCGGCGTACATCTTATGGCAAAGGCCGGAGCGGCAGATCTTCTCGGCGCTGACCCACTCCTTGATGTGGACGGTACGCTTACAGCCGCATTCGACTCGCTGCAGACATTCATTCCCGACACTATGAACGTGTCGGCTGACGGTATACTTACAGCCAAGATTGCCGGAAAGGCGAAGATGTCACAGCTTGATCTGTACAACTTCTCAAATGCGACACTCTCAGGAGAGGTTACAGGAAAGGGCATCTCACTTGTTGCACCTGAGGATACAATCGACGTGAAGATCGACAGCCTCGGACTATGGCTCGGACCTGAGACCATCAAATCAAGACGCAGCCCAGATAAGGAGTTCAAGCTTCTTGCGCTCAACGGATACATCAGCAAGGCCGACATCGCATACAAGGACGCATTGGGACTGAACGGAAAGGACCTCACTCTTTCAGTGAAGAACACTATGCCTGAAGACGAGGCAGACACATCCCGAGTGCTTCCGCTTTCAGGACGCATTGGCGCAAAGGCTCTTTCTGTGAAAGACTCAGAGGGCTCAAGCGTCGCTCTCGACGAGACAGCCAACACATTCAGGATGATGCCTAAGAAGGGACAGAAGAGCGTTCCTGTCCTCTCGTTCAGCAGCAAGAACAAGCGCATCACCCTCATCACATCAGCGAACCGTGCGATCCTCACCGATTCAGAGATCAGCGCCAGCGCAGCGATGAACACATTCGAGACAAAGGCGAGACGCCAGGCGTTTATGGACTCTCTCGCAAGAGTATATCCGGACATCCCTAAGGATTCCCTCTTCAGACATATGATGAGCCAGAGAACCCAGAGAGCGGTTCCGGACTGGATGAAGGAAGAGGACTTCAAGAAGAACGACCTCGACCTCAAGCTTGACGAGACACTTGCAAAATACTTCAGAGAGTGGGATCTGAACGGCAACATCAACATCAGAACAGGTATCGTGATGACTCCGTACTTCCCTCTCCGAAACATCCTCAGAGGATTCGAGTGCGGCTTCAACAACAACGAGGTCCGCATCGATAGCATCAAGTTCGTCTCTGGAAACTCCGAGATCGGAGCAAAGGGTGCGCTCACAGGACTCAAGAGAGCACTGCTCGGACGCGGAACCGTGAAACTCGACCTCGACATTATGTCGAACGGTATGGACGGAAATGAACTCCTCAGAGCATACAGCGCCGGTGCAAGCTTCGATCCGGAGGCTTCAAAGGACAAGTTCGAGTCCGCAAGCAACTCCGACTTCTTGAAGATGGTGACCACAGACACCACTGTTGTCAGCGAGGCTCCGTCACTCATCGTCATCCCTGCAAACCTCAACGCAGAGATCAACCTGGACGCTTCCAACATCACATATTCAGACCTGAATGTGAGCAAGGCGACAGCAGACATCATTATGAAGGAAAGATGCGTGCAGATCACAAACACTGCAGCAGAGACAAATATGGGAAGAATGTCGTTCGACGCATTCTACTCTACCCGTACAAAGGATGACCTCAAGACAGGATTCAGCCTCAACCTCGAAGACATCACAGCAGAGAAGGTAATCTCGCTTATGCCTCAGGTCGACACGCTCATCCCTCTCCTGAAGTCGTTCAAGGGTCTGCTCAACTGTGAGATCGCAGCGACAGCGAAGATCGACACAAGTATGAACCTCATTATGCCGAGCATCAACGGCGTTATGAGAATCAGCGGCGAGAACCTCTCTGTCAGCGACAACGAACTTTACCGTACACTTGCGAAGAAGCTCCTCTTCAGAAACAAGAAGGAAGGACACATCGACAAGATGATGGTGGAAGGTGTGATCAAGGACAACGTGATGGAGATCTTCCCATTCATCCTCAAGGTAGACAGATACACATTGGCTATGAGCGGAATCCAGAACCTCGATATGTCGTTCAAGTACCACGTATCCGTGATCAAGTGTCCGTTCCTCATCAAGCTCGGAATCGATCTTTCAGGACCGGACTTCGACAATATGAAGTTCCGCATCGGAAAGGCGAAGTACAAGAACACCAGGATTCCTGTATTCTCGACAGTGATCGACGACACCAAGATCAACCTCCTCAGCTCTATCCAGGGCATATTCGAGAAGGGCGTGGATGCTGCGATAAGAGAGAACGAGATGCAGAAGGAGATCGCAGCCCGCAAGGAGGAACTCGGATACATTAACGCCGTAGATATGGAACTTGAGGAACTCTCGGAGAAGGAGCAGAAGCAGATGGAGGCGGACGAGGCAGTCGAGGAAGCTGCCCAGGCAGCGAACGCGGAACTGCAGGCGGCCCTCCAGGATATCGCGGACAAGGTGGCGGAAGAACTCGCCGCAATGGAATTGTAAATAAAAACAAACAGCATATGAACAGTCAGGAATATATTGAGGTGGCAATCAAGATTGCACCATTCAGTGAAGAAAACGCAGAGATCGTGACAGCTGAGATCAGCGAGCTGCCTTTTGAGTCATTCAGTTCGGAGGACCCGTATCTGAAGTGCTACATCCAGAAGGATCTTTATGATGCACAGGCTCTCAAGGTGTATCTCAGCGCATTGGAAGGCTACGGTTTCGAGATCGAGCATTCTGCCAATCTGATTCCGGCAACCAACTGGAACGCGATCTGGGAAAGCCAGTTCAACCCTATCGTTGTCGACGGCAAGTGTACCATCAAGGCATCGTTCCACGAAGGCCTCAAGAAGACAAGATTCAACATCACGATTGACCCTAAGATGGCATTCGGCACAGGTCATCATCAGACTACATATATGATGTGCCGTGCTCTCCTTCAGAACGAGGAGTATGTAAAGGACAAGGTGGTTCTTGATATGGGCTGCGGTACTGCGGTTCTCGCGATCCTCGCTGCGAAGATGAAGGCATCACGCGTATACGGTATAGACATCGACGCCATCGCAGCCATCTCTGCATATGACAACGCGCGCCTCAACCGCGTAGGAACCCGCATCGAGACATACTGCGGCGATGCATCGCTCCTTCAGCGCAACACATACGATGTCATCCTCGCAAACATCAACAGAAACATCCTTCTCCAGGACATCCCTACATACAGTCTCTGTCTGCACAGAGGAGGTATGCTTTTCGTGAGCGGATTCTATGTGGAGGATATGCCTCTCATCATCGGTATGGCACAGAACTCGGGACTTGAATATGTGAGCCACGACTCTGTAGACAACTGGTGCTGCATCAAGTTCATCAAACCAGGCAAGTAATGAAGAAACTTCTATTCATATCATTCATCCTTATGCTGGCCGCAGCCTGCCAGCCGGACGCCTACACCGGTCCGCTTGACTCTCCTATCGGAAACTGGGAGGGCATCAGAAGCGAATACTATTTCAACGGTGAGAAGGTGGCCGACATCGACAGCTGCGAGACCAAGGGCATTGCGTTCTACAAACAGGGACTCTGCTGCATCCAGGGTGTAAAGGGAGCTTTCCCTTTCGTCTACAACAGTGAGAGCCAGTACCTGCAGATCGACTCGTCACTCTGGGAAGTCTCAATACTCACAGGCGCAGAGATCGTAATGACATATCTCTACACTCTCTACCCAGCAGACCCGGCAGCACTTAACGAAGACACTACCGAGCCGGAAACACCGGAGGAGCCGACAGAACCTGAAGTACCGGAGGAGCCGACAGAACCGGAGGAGCCGACAGAACCGGAGGAGCCGACAGAACCGGAGGAGCCGACAGAACCGGAGGAGCCGGAAGTTCTGCCGGATGCAAACGGAGTCATCCTGCCTGCCGAATTCAACGGACGCATTATCGAGTCCAACAAGAACGGCTACTACTACATCAACGACGCAGAGGAAATCATCTACTGCAAGTTCAAAGGAGTCAGAGAAGCAGACGGCAAACTATATATCCAGTTCTGGTTCGACCAGCACACCGACTACTTCATCCCCCTGGTAGTTCAACCGACAAAGAAATAACAAAACAGGCCGACTGGTTTCAGTCGGCCTATTTGTTTACATCTGGTATACGTGCCTGATATTGAACTATTATTTATGGCAAATGTACATTCTGCAGATGCCGAATGTGAGGGGTCTGTGCTCGACTTGTTCAAAACCTGCAGACTTCAGCATTTCGATGAATTTGTCCGGCGCTGGAAAGCGAAGGACTGATGTGCGAAGATATTCGTATGCGCCTCTGTCACCTGAAAGAAACCCGCCTACCATTGGCAGAATCTTCTGGAAATAAAGCATATAACAGCCGCGGACGAGCCTGTTTGAAGGCAAAGAGAGTTCAAGGATCACCAATTTACCATCCGGCTTAAGCACTCGACACATCTCACGAAGACCAAGATCAAGGTGTTCAAAATTACGGACACCGAATCCTACAGCGATGCGGTCAAAAGTATTCTGGTCATAAGGAAGAGCCTCGCAGTCTGCAACAGTCATTTCGGCTGTGACACCGGTCTTCAACATCTTCTCCTTGCCGATCTCCATCATTCCCTCGGAAATGTCCACTCCTATGACTTCACTGCCGGCTGAAACCTTCTTTGCAATCTCGATGGTGAAGTCACCTGTTCCGCACGCGACATCAAGCACCTTGACAGGAGAATCCTTATCGGCGATTTCCTTTACAGCCTTCCTTCTCCATCCCTTGTCGATATTAAGCGAAAGGATGTGATTGAGCCTGTCATAATCAGAAGCAATGCTGTTGAACAGCCTTCTTATTCCTTCTTTCTTGCCCATTTGTCATTGAATTATCTGCTCGCACGCAAGCAAATCAGTTTAGAGTCTTATACCGATTCCGGCCATTCCGATTGTTGTTGCAGCTGAGATATTAGCTTCTACCATTCCGTACACTCTACCCTTGCTGAACTTTATTCCGACCGGAGCTACATATGGAATAGGGATCGGAAATCCGAATGAGATTCCTGCACCAAGTCCCGAATACATACTGAAACTGTCACGTACAAGCCACTTGAATCTTAAAGAAGCACAAAACGCACCGAACACATCCGTCTGCCTCGTAGTAGTGGGGTCAGCATTCCAATCGTATTGATCGATCGCCTCTGAGCCTTCGTTAATACTGCCATCAGCTCCTGGCAGCAATGGATATTGATGAATATCCATTATTGTGAGATGTACGTTAACCATCGTATTGACTTCCCATCTCTTTCTCCATTGATATGTGTAGCCGATGTTGATTCCGGGCTGGTAGTGGGTATCATATAGTTGGCCGTTCATTTCCATTTCTATAGAACTCCAAGTCCACGGATATTCAAGATTATGCAGAATACTAGGATAACCTGTAGTGATCTCAAGCGAGTGCTGCCTTTCCTGTGCAAATGATACTCCCGCACAAATTACCAGCAGAGAAAGTGTTGTCAATAATCGTTTCATATGGTCAGTTATTAAGTTGCCTCCATATAGATGCAAAAAATCATCTTTTGTGACAGACAACAACAGAATTATCTACTCAACACTTGGAGGGGTGATACCGTCTACGAGGTACTTCTTGCCGTCAAGTTCGAAATAGACTTTCTCGCCGTGACCGGTAAGATAGAAAATGAACTTCGATTTGGTCTTTATATTCTTGAAGTGTCCCGAATGCTTCTTGCCGACACTTGTACCGTTTGATCTGATTATGTTGTGGAGGGCATCTTCCGGAACAGGAAGAAAGGCAGCTCCGGTCATATCAATCTGCTTCTGTCCGACCACGAACTTCACAGTCAGAGTATTGTTCTCCAACTTATTTTCCATCGGCAGCGTACCCAACACCAGCAACACTGTTCCAACGACCATCAACACAGCCGCAATCACTGAAACTCCCATAATCTTTATATTTCTTATATTCATAATCATACACTTGAATCTGTTACATACCCAATGCACGTTCTATCCGCGCACGCTGTACCGGGGAAGTCCCCACCTCTAAAAGAACCACCCGGCTCTCCTCATCCAGAATCAATGTCAGCGGATAGGTACCGATACCGATGGTTTCCATAAGTTCTGTGGCCTCCACCAACTGATGGAAATGAAATCCGCGTTCTGTCACTGTCTTCCGGATCTGCTCCGCATTCTGGAATGTCATTGCAACAAAAAGGACATCCGGATATTTCGACACCCAACTGCCGAACTGTGGCATTTCTGCGCAGCAGGAACGGCATCCTGTATACCAGAAATTGACCATTACCCTCTTGCCCTTGAAATCATCCAGAGTCCACTCATTACCCTTGTTGTCTGAAAGACGGAAATCCGGGAATACATCTCCAACCTGAAGGTCCGGCATAGTTGTGCTGAAACTCACCGGAAAGGCAGATACCGTCTTAGAAGTTTCCAGAATGGAAGCTCCATTCTTTACCTTACGGACCGGAACCGCATAGGCCATAGCCTCATCAGACAGCGAAACAGGGTGATTGAGCACCTGTATTTTACCGTATTTCTTGTCATTTATCACTCCAACAAACACAGGCACATCATCAGGAAGCGGTTCAGGATTCTCCGTAAAGAAGACCCCGTTAATAATACGAAGCGACTGATGCCTGTACATCCCGCAGCTGCTGAGCAGCAAAATCGAGAAAATAATTACCAGAACACGTTTCATAGTCATCCGATCTATCCCTACAAAGATAAAAAATATCCGCAGAACTATAGGCATCTGTGCGCGAAGTGACAAAAATTCATCACATTACGCACACGCCACCTCTACAAACTATTATCATTCAAGAACTTACAAAAACAAACTGTGCGCGAAGTGACAAAAAATGGTCACTTCGCGTACACTGGTATAAATATATGTAGTTGTAATTAGGTATTTAGAGCGAAGCGAAGGCGCTGCAGCGCCGTGCCACTCGCGTCAGCGAGATATTCAGAGAATATCGAAGCAGCGATGGCACCCGACCCGAACGAAGAGAGTGGTCGGTATGCCCCTAACAGGGGCTGTCAGCGCAGCTGACTGGGGTTAAGAAATCGAAGATTCCCTTCGCCCGTATACGAAAAAAGCCCAACCGTAAGGGAGGGCACTGAAAAAGTCCTCATAGGGGTCTGACAAAATTATCGAGGAAATGTTCATTAATTTGGATATTTCCTCGATTTTTTGTAACTTAACCTTTGTAAATCAAAGAGTTATGTTA
>JAFYXE010000114.1 GCA_017546275.1 Bacteroidales bacterium
AAGATGTAGAGGATATCAAGGAAATTTACATAAAAGGTCTTACCTTTGTCTATGTCAAGACCATTAAAGATGTGATTGACTTTATATTCTGATGGAAGTAAAGATAGAACAAAGTTGGAAAGACGCATTGGCGGGCGAATTCGAGAAACCATATTTCGCATCGCTGGTGCGCTTTCTTCATAATGAGAAGACAGAGGGAAAGATGATCTTCCCTCCTGGCTCGCAGATATTCAGGGCTTTCGACCTCACTCCGCTCAAGGATGTGAAGGTAGTGATTCTTGGTCAGGATCCGTATCACGGTCCGGGCCAGGCTCACGGCCTCTCATTCTCCGTGCCGGAGAATATGCCGGCGCCGCCGTCCCTGAAGAACATCTTCAAGGAGATCGAGACAGACCTTGGAGTGAAGATGAGCGGATATCCTAATCTTGAGAAATGGGCTAAGCAGGGTGTTCTGCTTCTGAACGCTGTGCTCACGGTCCGCTGCGGAGAAGCCGCTTCCCACAGCCGTATCGGCTGGCAGGAATTCACTGATGCGGTAATCCGTTATGTTTCGGACAATTGCGAAGGTGTGGTGTTTATGCTCTGGGGCAATTTCGCACGCACCAAGTCTGAACTTATCGATCATTCACGCCACTGTGTGCTCGAGGCAGCCCATCCGTCTCCGCTTGCGCGCGGCGCCTTCTTCGGCTGCCGTCACTTCTCGAAGGCCAACGACTATCTTGCATCAACATCCCGTGCGCCGATAGATTGGCAGCTTTAGAATAGTAATTAACATAGAATCAACCATATACGGTTAGAAATATGAAAAGGATAGCAATGTTTCCGGGGTCTTTCGACCCGTTTACAGCAGGCCACTTGAACATTCTCAAGAGGGCTCTCACGATGTTTGACGAAGTGGTCGTGGCTGTGGGAATCAATATAGACAAACGTGGATTCTTCACCAACGAGAAGAGGATTGATATCATCAGACAGGCTGTGGCAGGTCTGGAAGGTGTAAGCATCATCCAGTATGACAACCTCACCATCGACAAATGCCGCGAACTCGGCATCAGGCATATCGTCAGAGGCGTGAGGAATATGATCGACTTCGAGACTGAAAGATCGATCGCAGATGCAAACCGCAAGCTCGCTCCTGAAATCGAGACCATCATCATCCCGACAGCACAGGAGTATGCTCATGTCTCATCTACTGCTGTCCGTGACATCCTCAAGCACGGCGGCGACACATCACTTTTTGTTCCGGAAGGAGTGGAACTCTAATGAAGAAGTTTCTCATAGCAATATCTCTGCTTCTGTGCCTCTGCTGTTTCGCGGGCGCGCAGCAGCTTGACTCGCTCAAAAGAGCTGCGCTTGACGCAAGGATGAGCGAGTATCTTGCTGCGATCGAGCCGATGGGAACAGATGTGCAGAAGGAAGAGTGCGATTTTCTTATCCAAAGTTGTACAGATTCTCTGGTAAGGCAATATGTGGCCCTCAGCCTATATAACAGCTATTTCGGTTCGAAGGTGATGGGCAGCGAGGCGGTGGCCATCCATATCCTCGACAACTGGTTCATTACCGGCAAGGTGAAGATGCCTAATGAGATAGACTTTCTCAATGCGCGCATCTTCGCGGAATTCAACCGACAGTCGCTTGTGGGAATGAAGGCTCCGCAATTGGATGTGAAGGACATCAAAGGAGAGGGGCATAACCTTTATGCCCAGCCTTCAAAGCGTCATTCAGTTCTGTATTTCTATGATACAGACTGCTCTAAATGCAAGATAGAGACTATTCTCCTGAGAAGCATCCTTGAAAGCGAGGACTATCCGATAGACTTTTACGCCTTCTATGTGGGCAATAATGAGGATGCGTGGAAGAAATATGTCGCAGACCGTTTCGATATCCTGGCGGAGAACACCCGAGTGACTCATCTTTGGGATCCTGAACTTGATTCCGATTTCCAGAGGAAGTATGGTGTGATCCAGACTCCGAGGATGTATCTGATAAAGCCGGACGGCACGATCGAAGGAAGAGGACTGGATACGGATGCGTTGTTCTATATGCTTCAGAAGAAGTTCGAGACTGTGGATCTGGAGTACGGCAAGGATGAGTCTATGCAGCTTTTCGAGAGCATATTCGCTTCCGGCTTGTCTTCTGAGAACGACATCAAGACTTTGGTGAACACTATGGCAGACACGATGCTTCCGAGCGGTGATACGGTGATGTTCAGACAGATGGCCGGTGACCTCCTGTATTTCCTCGCTCCAAAGACCGGTTCAGCATATAAGGAAGGTCTTGCATACCTGACTGAGAATTATATTCTCGATAGGAGAGACATATGGAAGACTCAGGATGACTCCCTCAAGGTGGTAGGCTTTGCAGAGATTATGAATGATCTTCTCTCCAAGGCCCGTCCAGGAAGGACTGTTGCGGACATCAAGGTGCCTGGAGTTCTGCTCAAGGGTTCCAAAGAAATCCGCAAGGATGTCAGATTGAACAAGGTCGGTGGAAAGAAGAATGTCATCATCTTCCATACTATAGGATGTCACATCTGTGAAGCGGAGATCGCTGCGGCTCATAAGCTCGTGGCTGAGGACAAGAACTCAAGAGTGCTTCTGGTGAACGTGGATGCGGTCATTTCGTCATCTCCTTCGCTTGCGAACAGGCTCTTCAACGCTTTCGATCTCTCGTCTCTTCCGTTCATTCTGATAACTGACAAAAAGGGTGTGATACAAAGCAGATACGCGACTTTACAGAACTAGTGTAAAATGTTTCGTCTTCTGTCGGGTTTGGTTTGCTATTTGATTGGCGGTCCGATGCAAACTTGACAAACCTTATATTATGTGTACATTCATCGAGGATTATCTCCAGAATCCTACCATTGCCATCCTCAATGCACGCGCAAGTGCAGATTCCCGCTTTGCGGAATTCGAATGTGACGACCAGATGATCTATGCCCAGATCTCGACGCCGGAGTTCCGACTCTATGAAGAGATAACGGTATCCTGATATATTTCATTCCGTCTGAACAAATCGGAAAACAATTGAACGATAGTGAAATTCCCAATCAAGGGAGTTTCATTATTTTTGTGCAAACAGTTTTCCGATATGAAAAAAATAGTATTGTATCTCGTTGCGATGCTTTCTTTCGCAACCGTGGCTGGAGCCCAGGGATGGTTCCGCCAGCCTACTCCAAATGACACTCTTCGTTCTACAGTAGTCCTTCCGGACAATTCTGTCGTGTTTCAGATCTATGCTCCTAAGGCAGAAAGCGTAGCCGTGATGGGTGACCTTCCTTGGGATAAGCCTGCAAAGTTCACCAAAGAGGAGAACGGCGTATGGAAGGGACGTATGGGAGCCCTTGTCGAGGGTGTGTACCGTTACCGCTTCCTCGTTGACGGTGTCAGTGTCTATGATCCTAAGGCTCCGACAGCGTCCGAGACTTCTGCTTTGCTTACAGTAAGCCCTAAGGGTGACGAGTTCTTCGCTATGAAGAATGTACCTCACGGAGCAGTTGCAGAGAGATATTATTGGTCAGAGACTCTCGGAGAGATGCGTCGTCTGCATATATGGACACCTGCAGGATATGAGAAGTCTCTTGGAAAACTTCCTGTGCTTTATCTTGTACACGGTGGCGGCGATACAGACTGCTCTTGGCCAGGTGTAGGTGCTGCAGGCCTTATCCTCGACAACCTTATGGCTGAAGGCAAGATGGTTCCTATGGTTGTAGTTATGCCTAACGGTTCTATCGATATGCCTGACGGAAACTTCATCGGTGAGGTTCCGCTTTTCGCCAAGGATATGACTGTCAGCATCATTCCGTTCGTTGAAAGCAACTACAGAGTCTATACAGACCAGACCAACCGCGCTATGGCAGGCCTTTCTATGGGTGGTATGGAGACTCTTGAGACGACATTGAACAATCCTGAGCTCTTCAGCTATGTATGGGTGCTCAGCGCAAGCTTCGCTCCTGGTAACAAGGAGGTATACGAGTATGAGAGAGGCCGTCTCAAGAGAGAGGCTGACAGATACAATGCAAACTTCAAGCAGCTTGTGTTCACCCAGGGCGGACAGTCGGACATCGCATACAACAACTGCAAGGAGACTCTTGCTCTCTTCGATGCAGCAGGTATCAAGTATGAATATATGG
>JAFYXE010000115.1 GCA_017546275.1 Bacteroidales bacterium
AACTTCGGTTTCAATGTGAGAATAACCTTCTAATAATCAGCAGCAATGAGAAACATTATCATAAAGACAGGAGTTGCGGCAGTACTTGCGGCTATGCTCGCAGGATGTACCGGCAACTACCTTGCAATCAACACAAACCCTTATGAGGTGAGCAAGGAGCAGACCCTCACCGACGGTTATGCCATCGGTGCAGCGATCACTGCTCTCTGCGGAACTGTAGTGTCCACTGACGTGAACACCGCACAGTTCACTGACTGTCTTCTCGGAGGTCCTATGGGAGGTTACTACTCTACTACAGGTGCTTTCGAAAAGACCATCGACAACTACAATGCGACTGACGACTGGACACGTGTGTTTATGGCCAGCGACAGAATCATTCCTACTCTCTACTCTAACCTCGTAGAGCTTCAGAACATCACTGACGATCCTCTCACTATCGCTATTGCAAAGACCATCAAGGTTATCGCAATGCTCAGAGTGACAGATACATACGGTCCTATCCCTTATACTCAGATCGGTCAGGGCGGAAAGATCACCGTTCCTTACGATTCTCAGGAGGCCGTGTACGACGCAATGTTCGCAGAGCTTGATGAGATCATCAACACTCTCACCGAGAACAAGCTTTCTGCAATCTCTCAGAACGCAGACCCTGTATATGACGGTACAGCTGTGAAGTGGTGCAAGTTCGCCAACTCTCTCAAGCTCCGTATGGCTATGCGTATCGTGTACGCTGATCCTGCAAAGGCTCAGAAGTATGCTGAGGAGGCTGTGAACCACGAGATCGGAGTGTTCACTTCAAATGCTGACAACGCGACTCTCCGCACAGTGGCATTCGGTGAAAAGGGTAACCCTCTCTACACTGCCATCAAGTACAACCAGCCTACAGGCTGCAACACAGGTGGAGATACTCACGCAGCAGCAGATATCATCTGCTATATGAACGGTTACAACGACCCACGTCGTCCTGTATACTTCATCCCTTCGGAGTTCGAGGGTGAGGAGTACGTAGGCATCCGTATCCGCGTGGAGAAGCCTGCTCTCAACAGCGTAGGCCGCAAGTATTCAGGTGTGAACGTTTCACCTTCCGATCCACTCGTATGGATGAACGCTGCAGAGGTGGCTTTCCTCAGAGCTGAGGCTGCACTCTTCGGCTTCCAGGTGGGCGGAAACGCAGGCGACTTCTACAATGAAGGTGTACGTCTCTCGTTCGAGCAGCACAATGTGGCTGGTTACGAGGCATACATCCAGGATGACACAAGCCGTCCTACTTCATATTCAGACCCTGCAGGTCTCAACAGCTACTCAAGCCTCCTTTCGGAGATCACAATCAAGTGGGATGAGGCAGCTACAGATGAGCAGAAGCAGGAGAGAATCATCACTCAGAAGTGGATCGCAAACTTCAACAACGGCAACGAGGCTTGGGCAGACTACAGAAGAACAAATTATCCTAACCTTATGCCTGCTACTGATGCAGGAAACAAGAGTGACGGTATCGTTTCTTCTCAGTTCGGTGCACGCCGTATGAAGTACCCTCTCGCAGAGTACACAAACAACGGTGAGAACGTGAACGCAGCCGTGTCACAGTATCTCGGAGGTCCTGACAGAATGAGCACAAGACTCTGGTGGGACTGCAATCCGGCAATAGAAATCAAATAATCCGGTTTAAGAAATGAAGATATTCAAGAATATTTCAATTATCGCATCTGCAGCTGTTATGCTTCTTTGTGGATGCAGCGACTGGACTGTGCCTCAGAATATTAACTTCCATCCTCTCACTCCGGAGCAGCAGGATCCTGTTGCTTATGCAGAGTACCTCGAGGGTGTGAAGGCATACAAGCAGACTGAGCACTATGTGATGATCGCCACTATGAAGGGAACTCCATCATATCCTTCATCACAGAGCCAGCACATTATGGCTATGCCGGACAGCGCAGACTATGTATGCGTGAAGGTCGAGGACAAACTCCACGAGGTGATCGCAGCAGAGATTCCTGCAGTTCTTGAGAAGAAGGGCACAAAGACTCTCGTATATGTTGACTATGCAGTGATTGCTGAAGCTTGGACCGCTCTTGAGGACCAGCGAGCAGACAAGGGCGAGGCTCCTGGAACAAACGATGAGCTTGCAGCTTTCTTCAAGGAGCAGGCAGAAGCACAGATCGCACGTTGCAACGAGTATGGCTTCGGTGGTCTTATGGTATCTTTCCAGGGTACAAAGACAGGATCGGCAGCAATCTCTCAGGCAGCTTACATCGATGCTGTCAAGGCTTTCCACGAGGCTAATCCTGAGAAGGAGCTCTTGTTCCGCGGTGCAGCACGTAACGTCATCGACCAGGAGTTCCTCAAGGAGTTCAAGTATATCATCATCGTTGCAGGTGAAGAAAGAAAGCTTTCTCTTCTTCCTGGACGTATCCTCGGAAGCACAGCTCCAAAGGACAGGGTGATAATCGAACTTACTGTTCCTTCTGCTGACATTCCTGAGCAGGTAGGTATGTCTCCGATCGAGGCTGCCAACTGGGCTTGGACAGAGGCGGAGAGCACATCGTTCACATTGCGCGGACTCTGCGTCGAGAATGCTCACGACGATTATTTCTGCAAGGATATGGCGTTTATGAACATCCGTACAGCCATTGCAATCCTTAATACTCCACCAACCGTAGAAGAATAAGGAGAAACAGGTATGAAATTTTACAACAAGATAACATTTGCTCTTCTGTCGGCAATGGCAGTGATTTCCTGCGAGAGACAGAACGACGGCTTTGAGAACAAGCTCTTCATCGATGCAGAGAACTTCAAGAACGAGGTTCGCGTGGCTACCGATGAGGGCGTTGCAGAGCTTGTCAAGCCTATCAAGGTGGCAATGGCACAGCCTATGGCTCAGGATGTCAATGTGACTTTGAGAAGAGCTGACGAACTTTTCGACACATACCGTCAGGCATACTACCACGAGGATGC
>JAFYXE010000116.1 GCA_017546275.1 Bacteroidales bacterium
AGAACCTTTGCCCTGCAAGGCCGTTCACAGCGATCCACGTTGAGGGTCACGAAGTTCACAGATACATCTAGAATTCTCGACTTCGTACAAAATGACAACAGACAAATTGACAAGACTATGAAACACAATATCGACAGAAGAGACTTCCTCAAGACAGCCGGAGTGGCTGCGGCTGCTGTTGGACTGGCAAGCTGCGGTCAGACTCCAGGTCAGGCCGGCAAGGGCGCAAGCGCCGCAACCGAGGCCGGAAACGAAGGAATGACATACCGTATCAACCACAAGAACGGCGACCACGTCAGCATCCTCGGATACGGCTGTATGAGATGGCCGATGATAAAGGATGAAAACGGCAAAGACATAGTAGACCAGGAGACCACAAACAAGCTTGTGGACTATGCTATCGAGCACGGCGTGAACTATTTCGATACGGCTCCTGTATATCTCCAGGGCCAGAGCGAGAAGGCAACAGGCATCGCCCTGAAGCGCCACCCTCGCGAAAGCTACTTCATCGCCACAAAACTTTCAAACTTCAGCAACTACAGCCGTGAGAACTCATTGGAGATGTACCGAAAGTCCTTTGAGAATCTCCAGACAGACTATATCGACTACTATCTCCTCCACAGCATCAGCGGAATGGATGCATTCCAGAGCAGATATGTGGATAACGGCATCATCGACTTCCTTCTTGAAGAGCGCAAGGCCGGACGCATCCGCAACCTCGGATTCTCCTTCCACGGCAGCCCTGAAGGCTGGGACGAACTGATGGCCACACACGAGAAATATCACTGGGATTTCGTGCAGATCCAGCTCAACTATATGGACTGGAGACACGCAGGAGGAAGAAACACAAACGCTGAATACCTCCAGCAGGAACTCGACAAGAGAGGCATCCCTTCAATCATTATGGAGCCGCTTCTCGGAGGTCGCCTCTCGAAGGTGCCTCAGCACATCGCAGACCGCCTCAAGGAGCGCAATCCGGAAGGCAGCGTCGCATCCTGGGCGTTCCGTTTCGCCGGCTCGCCGGAAGGTGTGCTCTGCGTGCTCAGCGGTATGACCTATATGGAGCATCTCCAGGACAATGTGAAGACATACTCCCCTCTCGACGTACTTGACGAGAAAGAACTGGCATTCCTCGAGGAGACAGCTGTTCTTATGCAGAAGTATCCTACAATCCCTTGCAACGACTGCCAGTACTGTATGCCTTGTCCTTACGGCATCGACATCCCTGCCATCCTGCTTCACTACAACAAATGCGTGAACGCCGGAGAAGTTGCGACAGGCGTGGAGGACGAGAATTACAAAAAGGCCCGTCGCGCTTATCTCGTAAGCTACGACAGGGCCATTCCGAAACTGCGTCAGGCTGACCGTTGCATCGGCTGCAACACTTGTACGTCACACTGTCCGCAGAGTATCAACATTCCACAGGAGATACACAAGATCTCCCGCTACATCGAGAATCTCAAAAAAGACACACTATAGAACAGGGGCTGGTCCATCGGACTGGCCCTTTGTCATAGGCACATAATGAGTCTTCACCTCCTCAGGAATCTGCTCACGCTCGTATTTCATTGAATACTGCGGATTCGAAACAGAGGTAAGAGTGAGGGAATTGGCAGACGAAGTCACTGTGTATTCGTCAGCCCAAGGAGTGTAGTCCGCATATACACCGGTCAACACAGTGCCGTCGAACTCATAGGCACCGGTATAACGGTAACGGAGAAGTCCGTCTCCCATCTTCTGATAAAGTTCAAAGGTACAGTCGGCAGAGAATGCCACATACACATCCTCTGTAGAGGACACATAATGCCACTCTCCCACCACCTTGTCAAGGATCTTGTCCTCAGGATTCGTGCAGGCCGCAAATGCGAATGCGGCCATCGCAACGATCAATATTCTTGTAAAAAGATTCTTCATAACGTCAATATTTTAGAGCCATCCTCCGTTTTCTGCAACCGACTCGCGGGCAAGGAGAGAAAGTTCTCTCGAGAACTCTGTTCCGCCCATAACAGCATCACTGGCAAGTCTGTCACCACCTGCGATAGCAGTTATCCTGATCTTTGCAGAACCGTACCTGGTACACTTCACAAAGAGTCTTCCGTTGTTGATGTATGGTTCACCCTCGATTCCGAGTTCCTGGCGTGCCTCATCACTGATTTCAATCTTGGTGTATGTAAGGTTTGCAGCAGACTCTCCGAAGCAAGGAGCAAGCGACACCTTGCACTCCTGACCGATCTTCGCGATGATGTTCGGAGTGCCCTCGAGATTCATCAGGAACTTCCACGCATCAAGAGCACCTGTTCCCATCTGTCTCCAATATGGAGTGAGGTCAAACTGAACACCGTTTGCGACCTTCGAAGAAGTCTCGATATAGAAATCAAGGTCATTCACCGAAGAATAGAGGATACCTACAAAGTCGTCATAATTGAATGTCTTTCCAATCTTCAAAGCATATGAAAGCCCCAGGGCGACCACACCTGAAACGTGAGGGCAGGCCATTGAAGTACCCTGCATCCATCCGTAGTTCGAATCGTAGTTTTCAGACTCCACAGCAGTTGTAGAAAGAATCTGCGCTCTTTCAGAAGTAGTGGACATATTGATCGAAACATCTCCACCAGGAGCGGCGATATTTGCGCCAGGACCATAGTTGGTATATGTCGCAGGGAGATAGTCAGGACCGAACGCTGTCACAGAGATGAACTCCTTGTGTGCTGCAGGATAACCTGACATAGCCACACCGTCGTTTCCGGCAGCGAACACGATGATGTTCTTGTCTACAGGCGAACCGTTCACTGTATTGCCGAAGTCTCTGAAATACCTCAACGCGGCAAGCTCGGCCGAATATGTGTTTTCGAACATATTGTCTGAAGTGATGTATCCGCCCTCCTGACCGTATGAACACTGGAGCACTGACGCACCCATCTGCGCAGCATAGTGGTATGCTCTCGCACGTGCACCTGTAGTCGCAGAGCTTGAACCCGAGAACACCTGGCAAGACATAATGCGGCAGCCGTCACCATTGCCTGTACCGCCGGCAACACCGCTCACGCCCAGACCGTTGTTGTTCACAGCCGCAACTGTACCCGCAACGTGAGTTCCGTGGCTCACGTCACCCGGCTCGTTCCAGCTGATCTCCTTAGGATACTTCTCTGTGTGGAGGAAGTTCCATCCGTGGATATCGTCAACATAGCCGTTGCCGTCGTCATCGATTCCGTTGCCGGGAATCTCGTTGGCATTGACCCACATATTCGCAGCAAGGTCAGGGTGGGTATACTTCACACCCTCATCGCACACAGCTACGATGATGCGAGGATCACCCGCTGTAAGCCCCCAGGCATTCTTCACATTGATATCTGCTCCTGTCCTTGAAGTCGTAGCGACACTCATATCCTTGTTGTTGATGTAGTGCCACTGGTCCACAAGCATCGGATCGTTGAAAGGAAGGTCGAACTCGCCATAGCCTCTGTCCTGGAACGGCTTCCAGGCGATAGGAGCCTCGCTTTCGAAGTTTCTCTCATATACGGTATTGAACTGGATGCCCTTCACGGCATCAAGGTCAGCCATACGCTCAGCCACTCTGTTCAGCCCCTTCGACGAAGGGAAAGAGACCATTACCCAACGGTGAAGGCCGTAACTGCGGGCAAGCTCGTCATCCGTCCTAGGGAAAAGCTTCTCCACCGAGTCAACTCCCAGTTCAGCACAGGCAGTCTCCCACTCGGGACTTCCCTCGCCCTTGGCAATCGCCATAGCCACATCCTCATCCAGATACAGCAGG
>JAFYXE010000013.1 GCA_017546275.1 Bacteroidales bacterium
AACCGGTTCTCAAGGCTGCCAGGGCTGCTTTTCCTGATGCGCGTTTCTCCATCGATACTTACTGGGCCTCTGTGGTCCGCAATGCTTACGACCTCATCGGAGACTTCATTGTAAATGACATTTCCGCAGGCGAGGACGATCCGATGATGCTGCCTGTGGTGGGTGAACTTGGCCTGACATATATCGCGATGCATAAGCGTGGTACCCCTGAGTCTATGCAGGGGCTGTCGGATTATTCAGATGTGGTCGAGGATGTCAAGGCATATTTCGAAGAATTCTCTGAAAAGGCAGAGCATTACGGCATCAGAAACTGGGTTCTCGACCCTGGCATCGGCTTTGCAAAGACAATAGAGCAGAATTATGAGCTGCTCAGACGTCTTGATGCGTTCAAGGAACTGGCGGATTCTCCCAGGATTCTGATAGGGGTATCGCGTAAGAGCTTGATTTATAAGTATTTCAATATTTCTCCGGCGGAATCTCTTCCCGCAACACAGGTTCTTGGATATGCAGCATTGACGAAAGGTGCTGATATTCTGCGTGTTCACGATGTGGCTGAAGCTGTGCGTACGGTGGCGTTATATCGTATGCTCGCGTAATTTTTTTTGTATAAAACAAGAAAAGTCCGTACTTTTGCTTGAATTATAGCCAGTCGTGTCCGACTGATTTTAACCAAATTTAAGTTATTAAAAATGAGAACATTTCTTTTGAGTCTTGCACTCCTTATTTCTGCAGTTGCAGCTGCACAGGTACCTTCGGTTACAGTAGAGAACGCAAAGGGTGAGGCTGTCAACACTAAATCACTTCTTAAGGAGGGCACTCCGATGATCGTATCTTTCTGGTCGACATCGTGCAAACCTTGCATCCGTGAGCTTGACGCTATCTACGATGCGCTTCCGGATTGGCTTGAGGAGGCAGACTTTAGAGTTGTGGCTGTCTCTACTGATGACAGCCGTCTTCTTGCAAAGGCAAAGTCTTTCGCGGAGGGTCGTGGCTGGGGTGAAGATTACACTCTTCTCTTCGACAAGAACCAGGACTTTATGAGAGCGATGAATGTTTCAGTAGTACCTCACGTATTCGTGATCGACGGAAACGGCAAGATCGTCTACTCTCACACTTCTTATGTGCCTGGCAACGAGCTTGAGCTCTTCGAGGCTGTGAAGAAGTGCAGCAGATAATCCTACGACAACTAACTGACCTTAAATAATTTATGATGAAAAGAGCAATTCTCATCATAGGGCTCGCTGTTTCTGCCCTTTCGCTTTCAGCACAGGAAAAGGGATACCTTACAGGCAGCTTCGAGACCAATGATCACATCTATGTTCAGGATGAGAAGAACAAGTTCGTTCCGGACGATGACCGTTTCGGTACAAACAACTACCTCAAGCTTGACTACTACAACGGAAACTTCTCGGCAGGACTTCAGCTCGAGGGTTACTACCCTGCGCTGATCGGATATCCTACCGATCTCAGCAAGTTTGCGCTCAGCAATATGTACGTGAACTGGAAGGATGAGGATTTCCAGATTACGGCCGGTACTTTCTACGATCAGTTCGGTAGCGGACTTCTTTTCCGCAGCTGGGAGGACAGACTTCTCGGTCTCAACAATACCATTATGGGTGCGAGATTCGCCTACAACTGGGAGGACAAGATCGCTTTCAAGGCAATCTGGGGTATGCCACGCCTCGGTATGCAGTTCTCTGACACTCAGGTGAGAGGTGCTGACCTCAGCGTTTCTCTTTCAAACATCATCGGTCTTGACGAGGTCGTTCTCTCTGTGGAGGGTTCTGTACTCAACAAGTTCGAGAAGATCGGTATCGATGCTCAGGAGGCAGGCGGAAGCCCTAACTCAGTAGGATACTCAGGAAGAGTGAACTTCGACTGGAACGGACTCTTTGTGAAGGGAGAGTATGTGGATCTCGGAAAGAAGCTCGTAGCGATGACTCCGAAGAGAGGAAACGCTCAGCTCGTTGAGATCGGCTACAACGGTAGAGGTCTCGGCGTTACTCTTACAGGACGTCGCCTCGAGTGGATGGCTCAGAGCATTTCTGCAAAGTCTCTCTCGACAGCAAACCTCATTTCCTATGTTCCGGCAATGAGTACTCAGTACACATATATGCTTACCACACTTCACCCATACAACCCGCAGCTTGGTGATGAGTCTTCGTACACATTCAACAGCGGTGAGATGGGAGGACAGCTCGATGCGTTCTACAACTTCCGTCGTGGAACAAAGATCGGTGGCAAGAGAGGTATGAAGGTACACGCTAACTTCTCGACTTATTATACTTTGGCTCAGGAGGGTAGCGCAAGACCTGGCAACCTTCTTTTCAGAGACTTCAGCTTCGATGTCGAGAAGCAGTGGACAAAGGAGTTCAAGATGGTTCTCCTCTACTCTATGCAGGAGTACAACCCTACATACGGAAACTTCAAGACTACCTGGTTGTCGAACATCGTGGTGGCTGACCTCCTCTACAAGTGGACTCCTACTTTCTCGACACGTCTCGAACTCCAGTATCTCACTACTAAGGAGGACAAGAAGGACTGGATGGCAGCATTGCTCGAGGTCAACTTCGCTCCACACTGGAGCATCTGGGGTAGCGATATGTACAACCACGGATCTTCGAAGATGCATTACTACAATGTCGGTGTAAGCTACACCAAGGGTCGTACCCGCCTCGCAGGAGGTTACGGACGCTACAAGGACGGCTTCATCTGCTCAGGTGGTGTATGTCGCCAGATCCCTCAGTACACTGGTGCAAACTTCAGCATCACTACGTCATTCTAAGATAAGCTATGAAGAAAATATTTTACTTGACAGCAGCCCTCGTGGCTGCTGCTTGTTCTGGAACTGTTGACCCGGGTGACCTCACTCAGGAGGCTCCGGACGAATATGTGGCTCCATATACCCTCTCTGTAGACAGAACAGAGGTGGAGGCAAGCGGTAGCGACTATGTCACATTCGCTCTCAAGGATGCATACGGCCGAGACCTTCTTGCCGATATGAAGGCATTGCAGAGTGTGAACATCGTTTCTGCAGAGGGACAGCGCGTTACCCGTATGGAGACAAAGACTTCATTCATTGCCAACGGCACATATCACTTTACTGCAACATTCAAGGGTCAGGAAAGTGAGAACACTGTAGAGATCGTGGCAAAGAACAGGGGACAGTACGAGAAGTATCACAAGAACGTTGCAATCTACAAGGCTACAGCTACCTGGTGTGGCCCTTGCGCTTTTATGACAAGAGCTCTTGAGGGTGTGAACGAGGATACAAAGAACCATTCTGTGGAGCTTTGCTGGCACTATCAGGATGAACTCGCCATCAACAGCCCAGGTACAGCATATGACTGCGGAACAGTTCTCGCCAACTACTATGGCGGTGGCGGTGTCCCTACAGTGGTGCTCGACCTCGTGACTCCGGTATCGGAGAAGTCGTCAAGCATTCTCGAGACTGAGGTTTGGCAACTCCGTGCGAAGTATCCTGCGACCTGCGGTCTCAAGCTTACTTCTTCAGTGAACAGCTCGACAGGTATGATCGACATTACAGCAGAGATGACATCGTCTACAGGTGGAGAGTATGACCTGGGACTTGCACTTCTTCTGAATGATCAGGTCATTCCATCCGGAACAAACGACGAAGGAAAATATACTCACATCGTACGTGCCACAACCGGTAACTACTGTATGTATTCTACTGCTATCCAGAAGGTTGCAAAGGATGCAAGCATCGAGTTTTCGCAGAGCGTACCTGCTCCTTCAGATGATGTCTCCAAGCTTTCAGTCGTAGCGTTCGCTCTTGTGAAGAACGGCGAAGCTGCAAGAATCGACAACATCGTCGAGGCTAAGGTAGGTACAGTAAAAGATTACGTTTACAATGAATAAACTCTTCAGATATATAGCATCTGCATTTTCTGCACTGGCACTTGTCGCTTGTTCGGGTACTATCGACACAAACGACACAAACAATCCGGATGCAGGAAAGGACAATGTGCCTGAGGGCGTACTCAGAATCTTCGTGGACAAGACCGAGATGACTGCAGACGGAAACGATGTAGTGACATTTACGGTTATGTTCGGAAAGGAGGATGTCAGCACAGCCAGAACGCTTCAGCTTGTCAGGGAGTTCGACGGTGAGCAGAAGTATATGGCTTACGGCGTGAACCAGTTCTCGACTGTGACAGCCGGTACATACAGGTTCACTGCAAAGTACCGCTACGGAGACAACTATGTCACAGACAACTCGGTGGAGATCGTTGCCAATCCGTTCTTTGTGGGTGAGGAGAAGAATTACAAGAGGCAGTATTTCGGTACGCTGTTCACATCTACAGGATGCAACAGCTGTCCTCTCGCCGCAAACGGTCTGAAGAAACTTCAGGAGGCTAACCCAGGTGAAATCATCCTGGCTGCATTCCACGCTGATATGACAATGCCGGATCCTATGACAATCAGCGAGACATACGAACTCCAGAGACAGTTGGGAGGATTTACAGGTCTTCCTGCATTCTTCTGGAATATGAGAAAGGAGTCTTATACAGGTGGAGCGGCGTTTACAGAAAGCTTCGAGGAAGAAAAGGCAAGATATACGACTTTCAGCGGAGTCGCGCTGAATACGACTTTCAATGCAGCGACTTCGGAACTCGATGTCGAGGTGGGCATCACTTCGAACATTCCTGCAGTCTTCCGCTATATGGTTCTTATTGTAGAGGACAAGATCCCTGCAACAGGAGAGTATGAGCAGAACGGACAGAATGCGACTTATCTGCATAACAATGCCGTAAGAGATGTGCTTACATCTGTTGCCGGCGACAAGTTGAATGACAATCTCCCGTTCTCTGTGGGAGTCGAGGTGAAGGCAACCAAGTCTGTTACGCTTTCCGGCGACTGGAATGCGGAGAATATGCGAGTTATCGCTGTTGCTCTCACATCATATGATGGAGGCAGCACCTGGTCAGCGAACAATGTGGCTGACTGCAAGGTGGGCGAGAGCGTCTCTTATCAATACGTAGAGTAAACTAAAATGATGAAATTCAGATACATAATCACTGTATTATGTGCAGTGAGCGCACTCCTTTCGTGTTCGGGAACAGTAGATACATCTTCTCTCCCGGTACTTGCTGTGAGTGACTCGGAGATCGATCTGGCGACTGAAAGCCAGGCGTTCTTCACTGTTACATATAACGGTGTCGATGTCACTGCGGATTCGGAAGTGTTCGAGGCTGACGGAACCAGACTTGAGGGCAATGTATATGCTCCTGAGGCAGAGGGTTCGAAGACATTCTATGCTGTATATGCATCAATGCAGTCAAATTCTGTAACAGTAGATGTTGTGAATACAGCAGTGAAGATCGAGTCGAAGTATGACAGACACGCGTTTGTTGCAGAGTTTACAGGAGCATCCTGTGCATTCTGTCCTGCAGGATACGACAATATGATGGGCCAGTTCTCGAAGCCTTCAATGGCGAGCATCAAGGCCAATGTCCATATCTGCGCCTTCCATTCCGAGGAGATGGGTGTTGATACTCTTGCCATTCCTGCGACGATGGATGTAAAGGACCTCTTCGGAGGACTTGATCTTCCTTCGTTTGCTGTTGACCTTCGTGACGCAGGCGGACTTACAAGCGACGGCCTCTCGTTGTTCAATGAGGCTATCAAGGCTTCTTTCAATGAGCATACACCGCACTGTGGAGTTGCAGTTTCATCCGTTCTCAGCTCTGACCGCTCGTCTGCTGAGGTCAAGATGAAGATCACATCTGAGCTTACATCCGAGTATAGAGCAGTTGTCATTGTGGTTCAGGACGGAATCGTCGGATACCAGAAGCACGGTACATACGGCGAACTGAACGATTATACCCACAAGCACGTTGCCCGAAAGGTTGTCACAAACTATGTCGGAACCTTCACAGGCGAGAAGATCACTTCTGACGGCAAGATCGAGGCCGGTAAGGAGGCTGAGCAGACCTGGACTGTGGACATCGACAGCAGATGGGTGCTTGAGAATACCAAGATCTATGCATTGGCTCTTGACAGCAGGGGCTATGTGAACAATATGAATGTCTGCGCAATCGACGGCGGAGATTCAGGATATGACTTAAAATAATTACATAATACTATGAAAAAGACACTTAATCTATTGTTGGCAGGTCTCTGCGTCTTCTTCTTTGCTGCTTGTGAGAATCCACAGCAGGGAGAGCAGAATGAGGATGACAAGACCGAGCAGGGTGGTACAGGAAACACCGGCGACATCTTCAAGAAGGATTTTCCTTTCATAGAGGATTATCCTATCGAGTGCGGAAACCTTCTCGCTGAAGGTTCTGAGGTAGGTGTGACTATCGAGGTGACCAAGGTAGAAGACCACAACTTCGTGTTTGAACTTCGCCCAGGTCCTATGGTACAGTCTTTCAAGATGGATGTGTACCCTATGGCACAGCTTTACAACAACCTCTTGAATGACAAGACTTTCGGCTATCTTACATCGGCAGATTCCTGGGCAGTCAATGAGCGAATCCGTTCATACCTCTTCAATGAGAGCGGTAGCGGCGGATATGCGTTCTCGATCAATGACTTTGATAATCCGGATGATTTCCTCCAGATCAGATATGATTGGATGAACACATCTTATGCAGCTGCGTCTGCAATCGCAATTCCTGATTGCGGTTACCTTATCGCTGTCGTTGCGAGTGTCGAGACTGATATCAGCAGCGTTACTCAGGAGGATCTTACCCTCTGCTACGTGCACACAAGCTCACAGCCTCTCATCGGCGATCCTCAGTGTGAGATCGAGGTGAATACAGGCTACAGAGCGTTCGGTGTACAGCATCACCTCAACGCTGATGCAGCGGCTGTCTACTTCTTCGGATATCTTACTTCGGAGATCGATGCATACATCGATGCATTCGGCGACAATATGTTCCGCGACTTTATGCGTACACGTGTGACTTCTCCGTCATACCCGAACGACCCTAACAATCCTGAGAGCCTTTACTATTCTGTAAACTATGGCGAGGAGGCGGATGCAAGCATCCTCAGCACAACTTGTGCTGTCGCTGTTGACGCCAACCTCACTCCGCAGGAGGGCTACAGCCGTCGCGACTTCCATCTCAAGGAAATGCCGGATGAGCAGCCTGAGGCAAAGACAAGCTTCATTATTCCTGAGGAGAGAATCGGCGCGCATTACGCTGAGTTCAGGATCGACTTCGACAAGGAGTCAAAGACTGTATACTATCTCTTCTACAACCAGGAGCAGATGGCTGCATTCAATGCAATGTCTGACAAGGACAAGAGACAGCTCGCAAGAGATATCGCAAGCACTGACGGCTACGGCTGCAACAACCCTAACTTCCTTTGGGATGCAGAGAATGAAGTAGCGGTAGGAACAGGCGCTTCGGTTTATATCGAGGGAGTAATGGAGTGTATCGGATTCCAGCCAGGCGAGACTTATCAGGTGATCTACACTTCAAGAAACGGTTTCGGCACTCTCAATCTTGAGCTTCAGGTTTCAGAGCCGTTCACAATGGACGAACTCAACCTTACTTCTCCAGACCAGTGCAAGGCTGACCTCAAGTTCTATCTTGACAACCCTACAAGAACATCGTTCCGTTCGAACATCGAGTTCGATCCGGCAACAGTTTCTGTAATCCGTATCCAGTATATGACTCCTGATTTCAACCCGGGATTCTGGATCGACTCTTCTTGGGACCAGTGGGTCGACTACATCTATAACTCGCAGAAGTATTTCGATGAGTCTAACCCATATGCTCCTGTAATCAACCTCTGGCCTACAGTATCTACAGGTGTGGACCGCTTCGTCTGGACAGGTATGACTCCTGAGACAGAGTACACAATCTATCTCTGCGCTGAGGACTTCGACGGTAACGTCAGCGAGATGTACTTCGATACTATCAGGACATCTGATATCCAGGTCGGACCGGATCCTACAGTGAAGATGGAACTCAAGCCTTCTACAAGACAGCCTTACGACTGGACAGTGACTTATACCATCGACCACGATGTAGAGTATTATCTCTACTGTCTTACAAAGGGTACAGAGGACCTTGCAAACAAGATTCCTGGCCTCAACAAGGCTGCCCTCAACGATATCAAGAATTCAGGTATCAGCTATGAGACTTGGGTTGACGGTATCTATGAGTGGGTTGCTGACGGCTTCGAGAACAACGGTGGCGGTATGCGTACTGAGGGCAACACTTCTCAGGACTGGCAGGGTGACGATACAGTCATCGCAGCTTGTATCGCAGTCGGACGTGACGCCGCAGGTGATCCTGTCTATAAGCTTTATCACCTCATCTGCAAGGATGGTAAGGCTCAGACACTTGAAGAAATATTCGGTATTGAATAAATGAACTTCAAACAATTATAAACAATTATTAACTAATCCCTATTTATTATGAAAAGGAATTTTATGAAAAGCCTTATGGCTTTCTGCGTAGGTGTTATGACACTTGGCGCATCTTCTTCTCTTTTCGTTTCGTGCGACCAGTATGATGACTCTGAGCTTCGCGAGGAAATCGCTGGACTCGATCAGCGTCTTCAGGCTGTTGAGGCTTTGAAGGCTCAGCTCGAGGCTCTTACTGCACGTGTGGATGCCCTTTACACTCTCAGCTTCCAGGTGAATTCTGAGAATGAGCTCCAGTACTCATTCGACGGAAAGTCTTGGGTTTCAACAGGTATCGTCCTCGAGGAAGGATGTGCTTGTCCTGAGGTGAGCCTCGTTGACAACGGCGATAGCGTGACTATCAAGGTTGGTGACAAGGAGTTCACTATCGAGAAGCCAGAGGAGATCGTATTCGAGATCCGCGCAGGTAAGGTTTACTTCGAGTCTGAGGGAACTGTTTCTGTAAGCATCAAGACTTCAGGTATCGAGGATGTTACAGTTATGGCTGCTCCTAAGGGCTGGTGGGCTGAGATCACTTCAGAGGGAAAACTCGAGGTGACTGCTCCTAACTATGAGGATACTCAGGTGACAGTCGACTACTCGGATTGGACAGAGATCCCTGCAAAGTACGCAGCTTCAGGTTATGTAAAGGTTCACGCTTGCAGCGTTGAAGGTAAGTGTATGGTAGGTAAGCTTCCTGTAGAGGTTGTTTCTCAGGCACTTTCTGTAAAGGCTTACGGCGGAAACGCATACTTCACAGTAGCTACTACTTACTCTTGGGGCCCTACTTACTTCTACGGTGTTGCTACCAAGGAGACTCTCGAGGCTGAGACTGAAGGCCTTCTCAAGGCTATGTCTTCAGGTGGCTGGGACCACTACGAGATCTACACTTACTCAGAGGAGACTGCACTTGAGGTTTCTATCGCAGATCTTTACGGTGAGGAGCCACAGATCGGCGACGAGCTCATCGTTTGGGCAGTAGTTGAGGACTACAACAAGATGTCTTACTCTTCTGAGGACCTTGTTCTCGCATACTATTCTCCACTCCAGGTGAATATCACAGAGGTTGAGGCTGAGAAGACAGCATACAATGTGACTGTAAACGTTGAGGTTCTCGGCGCTGAGTCATATGTAGCTGTTGCTCTTCCTGCAATGTACTGCGACGATCCTGACTTCACTAAGGAGCAGATGGCTATGGCACTTTCGGAGGGCCAGTACTATGGTAAACTCTACAATGAGTCTTACACTGGTTCAGCTCTCGACATCGCAGCAGGTACAACTTACTCAATGACTGGTCTTTACTCTCCAGCTTCAGATGTTTATGTGTTCGTACTCCCTATCGACGGCCGTCCAGCTGAGGATTACACTGCAGCTGACGTTGTAATGGGTCAGTATTCTACTGCAGAGCTCTCTTCAGGCGGTTCTGTATCACTCTCAGTTGAGCAGGTGACTTCTTACTGGGGTGAGGTTTACGACTACGATATCTGGGACTATGTTCCAGCTGAGATCTTCCTTGATAAGTACACTGAGCTTGGTGTCGCTGTAACTCCTTCAGCAACTGATTGGTCGGCATTCTACTACCTCTGGCTCGACGAGGCTACTTACGCTGACTACGGTGCTTACGAAGATGACCTCGTGGGATATCTCCTCGAGAACTCTTATGGCAACCTCCCTGGTGACGTCAAGTCTTGGCCAGCATACATCGTTGAGAAGGTTCAGCCTAACACTACAATGCACTTCGTTGCATTCATCGTTGACGCTGCCGGCAAGTATGGTGAGATCGCTCACCTCGAGGCTTCTTCAGAAGAGCTTGTAAAGGCTGAGTACACTTGGTCAGAGCCAGTGAGCACTAACGTTAAGGACGGTGTCCTCAAGAACACTCAGACTCTCGAGATCACTCCTGCATTCGAGGAGGGTACAGAGCCTGCTGCTTACAAGTACGTTCTTGCTCAGACAAGATACTACAACCAGTATGAGGGTATGGATGACGCTCAGATGGCTGAGGAGCTTTACTTCTCTACTTCATCTTCAGTGGTGACTGTAACTGCTGACGAACTCGTTAACGGTGTTCTCTATGTAGACGGTCATTCATATGGCTATCCATACTACTTCGCTATCGTTCCTATCGATGAGGAGGGTAAGCCAGGTGCTTCTGCTCTCATTATGGAGTACGAGACTGTATTCGCTATCGATGACGTAGCTACTTCAGGTGCTGAATATCTCGCAACTGAGCCAGAGGTTAAGATCCTCCTTCCTGAGCTTTGGGAGTGCTACACTGACGGAAACTGGGGTGATGCTGCTTACTATGGATACGAGTATCAGGACTACTACTCAAAGTACAACTTCTACTATGAGATCGCTTACACTGTAGCCCCAGTAGAGGGAACAGAGGTTTGCGCAGTTCTCGTTGACTGTGACTCTTACACTCTCGGCGCAGATCCTGCTACCAAGGCTGGCCAGGTTTGGGGTGGTACACTCGGTTCTTGGAACACAATCACTACTAAAGAGTACTATGAGGCTAGCTACAGATACTTCAACCACTATGAGGATGAGGCAGCTCCAAACCTCGTTGTTTGCGTAAGCTGGAAGGATGCTGCTGGCAATATGTACTACAAGGAGTACCAGCTCCAGGCAAGTATGCAGTACTATGCTGACCTTATGAAGGAGTACATCGCAGGTACTAAGGAGATCCCTGCTAAGCCAGAGGCTGGCGCTGTTTCTGTAGCAGGAAAGCAGTGGATCTTCAACTGGGAGGGTATGGCTTGGCAGTATGGCCTCACAGAGATGGAGTCAGTTGTTGACCTTGGCGTAACTCTCGAGAACTACTGTATGGTTGCTACCAACTATTTGCCGATCTTCGGTGTTGATATGTGGTATGCTCAGGTAGAGGGTTACTATGAGGTTGAGGAGACAGACGCTACTTCTGGTAAGATCTGGCTCTACTCAGCTGACTACGTGACAGGTGAACTTGTACGTTCTGATATGTACATCTCATACTACGACCTTACTGAGACAACTTGTACATTCGACTGCTACGATTTCTATATCGAGAACCTTACAGCAACTGTGGCTACAAGCCCAATTACAGTAACATCACAGGCAATCGCTATGTAATTGATTATTACTTAGAAGTTCATTCAGGGTCCGGCAAAGCGCCGGGCCCTTTTTTTTGCTATTGGTCGAATTTTAGGTTAACTTTGCAAGTTTACCATTATATGGTAAATTATACCAAAATGACATTCGAAATGAGACTTTACAAGAACTTTATCTTTTACATTTCTGCTGCCCTTGTGATGATTGGCTGCGGTAGCGCAATCGATGTGCCGCCGGTGATTCCCGGACCGATTATGCTGACATCTGATGTGGCGCAGGTACGTTGCGACGGAACTGATGCAGCTGTGTTTACAGTAACCGTCACAGATGAGAACGGAAACCAGCAGGATGTGACCAGATATGCTGAAATCTATGAGGCCAAGTCAAAGACTGCGGTCGAGAACGCCGTCTTTACAACAAAGACTGAAGGCGAGTACCTCTTCTATGCCGTATACGGTCTCAGCCTTTCCAATGAGGTGGCTGTGATGGCTGTGAACGACATTCCTGAACTTCCTGCAGATCCGCAGGAGAGCAATACTGCATTCCGACACAGGATGCTTCTTGTTCAGCACACAGGTGCGACCTGTGCGAACTGTCCGAGAATGATGCAGAGCCTCAAGACCCTTTCTGCAGATGAGGCATACAACGGACTCTATCATCACGTTGCGTCGCATTCATACAACGGGGGACTTGATGATGCGGCATATTCTGAGGCTGCACGCAATCTTTCGATGGTGTACAACACATCAGGAAACTATCCTATGCTTACCTTCAACCTCACCTCGACTGCCTCTGGAACTGATCTTGCGGAAATCAAGGCTCAGATCGATCAGCTCAAGAAGGACAAAGCTGATGCAGGTATCGCGGCTTCTGCCAAGATTTCAGGAAAGGACATCCTTGTGAACATCGAGGTGAAGTCTGCGGTTGCAAATGACTATCGCGTGGCTGCCTGGGTACTCGAGGACGGAATCTACTCCATCCAGTCAGGTATGTCGGAGTCTTGGCATAATATCCACGACAACGCTCTCCGATATATGGCAGGCGCTTCATCTCAGTTCTCGTTTGTGGGCGAGAAGGTAGGACGTCTCGCTCAGGGAGAGAAGGCTCAGAAGATGTTCGTCATTCCGGTGGAAGACAATTGGGTGACCGACAACTGCGAAATCCTCATATTCGTCACTGCGGCAGATGCAAACGGCAACTACGATATTGCGAACTGCGCTCTCTGCCAGCTCGGTGAAACCGTATCATACGATTACAAATAGACTGGAATGATGAAAAAGATAACATATATTGCAATTGCTGTCCTGGCGGTGTTCTTCGCATCTGCCTGCCAGACAGAACAGTTTACCGAGGTGCGTGAGATCCAGCTGTCTCAGACAGATGTGAAGATCGGCTCTCAGGGCGCATCGGTCAAGGTCGTGTATCAGATCGGCGGTGCAGAAAAGGGTGCGGCGGTTACTGTGGCCAATGAAGCAGACTGGCTTGCTGTAAGCACTGAACTTCCTAGAATCATCGAGATCACTGCATCAAGAAACGAGACAGGAGCAGAACGCGAGGCCGTTCTTACAGTGTCGTATCCGTCTTATGAGGATGTGACCATCGTAGTGTCCCAGTCTATCTGGGAAGATCCTATCGTCCTTACGGTCAATGATACCCAGGCTACATCAGTCATCTTCTCTGTGGCTACTGCAGAGCCTGACTTCTCTTGGGTGGGCCAGGTCGTGGGCAAGGAGTGGTTTGATGATATGGAGTCTGATGAGGCGATATTCCAGGAGGACCTTTCGTATTATTCGCTTCAGGCCAACAATGAGAACATTTCTCTTCAGGACTATCTCAGGACAATCATCAACAAGGGTTCGTTCAGCAACCTCAAGTACAAGGGACTTGATCCAAGTTCGGAATATGTAGTTTATGTCTACGGTATTACAGAGGACGGTGAGCGTACAACCGACATCCACTATGCATATGCTACGACACAGCCGCCTTATGACGGACCGGTTTCTTTCGAGATCACCGTTACAGAGGAGAACAGCATTATGGATGTGACAGTCACTCCGGATCACGACGGCGTGTACTATTACTGGAATCTTATGGACAGGGAGACATATGACAGTTATGCCTCAATTCACGGAGATGATCCTAAGGAGGTGTTCCAGGCTTATGTGAACTGGGATATCCAGGATCTTATCGACTATGAGTACCTTACTGCAAGATCTGAATATTTTGACTGGTACAGCGACATCAACGAGGTGAACAGCCAGTTCGAGTGTATGGCTCTTACAGAGTATATCGTCTTTGCCTGCAAGTGGGACGAGAACTGTAACTTCACAGGCGAACCTGCTTTCGTATGGCATACGTCCGCAGATGTGCTTCCTTCAAGCAACGTCATCAGTGTCACTGTCGGTGAAGATGTGGACCAGTCTTCGTTCTTTGTGGATGTGAAGACCACCAACAACGATCCTTACGTTATGATCGCCGAGCCTTCGAAGTTTATGGCAGGTATGAATGAGGAACAGATCTATGCACACCTTCTCGAGGATTACGGTGCATTCGGCCTCAGTTATTATGTGTTCGAGGGTGATGTGGCAGGCCGTATGACAGGTCTTCAGCCGGATACCGAATACACTATGGCCGTGTTCGGTTTCAAGGCAGGAAAGAAGACCACTGCAATGCAGACATTCACCATCAGGACTCTGCCAGCCGGAGATCCTAAGGAATGTACATTCGACTTCACTCTCGAGAAGGCCGAGTCCAACGAGCTCAGCATCACCGTGACACCGTCGGATGCCGCACATTTCTACTATTGGTATGTATATACTACCGATACTACCGCTGATGAGGTGAAGGCAGACATCATTGACATCATCAACAAGTCATACTACGGTGATATGTATGAGTTCAGCTACTATGAACTTTCTCAGGGAAAATCGTACGGTTCGATACCGTTCCTTGCGCCGGAGACAGAGTACAAGGTGGCCGCTGTGGTTATGGACCAGAATACAGGCGCCTTCCTTGGCGACGTGATCTTCAGTGAGCCATACTCTACCGCTGAGGCGAACTATTCGGACATTACCATTACGGCAAGTTTCGAGAAGTTCTACAACGGAGATGATCTGTATGCGATCAATCCTAATGCGGGTGCACAGTATCAAGGCTATGCGATGGTTCCGGTGACCGTTACTATAGACGGCGAATACCGTTCGTATTACTATACCATCTTCGAGTATGTGACCGGACTTGAGGATCCTGAGAAATATCCGGATTCAGCATTCTACCAGACTCTGGTATACTACGGTGTGAACTATGCCCAGAGCGTGAACTTCCGTGCACCTTGGAACAAGGCGGTCGTAATCGCGGCTATGGCCATCGACACTGAGGGCAGATACAGCCGTGTCTTCCGTCAGAAGTATACATTCAAGAAGTACAATGCCTCACCGATTGAGGAACTCTTTACAAAATCTATCGACAACCGCCCTGCAGTGAATGTGCCTTACGCATTGCCGGAGACTGATTTCGAACTCCACAAGACCAATCCGTCAGGCGACAGCCGCTTCAGCGCAGCGAATATGGAGAAGATCAGAAAGGAGAACCGAGTGAGGAAATTCTAATCTTAAGGAACTGTGAGAAGATACCTGCTGATATTGATTCTTGCTTTCTCTTCGTGGACTGCTTCGGCTCAGGGAAGCACAGCAGTCCTGAAGGGTACTGTGATCGATGCTGCTGACGGATACCCCCTCATCGGTGTGTCCGTTATGCTCAACGGTACAAAGCAGGGAACTGTTACTGACATAGATGGCTCATACGAACTTAAGGTGCCTCAGGACAAGTGTGAGGTGGTGTTCTCGTATGTGGGTTATGATGATGTGATCAAGGCATACACAACAAAGAATGCATCGTCATTTTCACGCATCGTTATGAGCGCCAATGCCGAGCAGTTGGCCGATGTAGTCGTTACCGGAGTGTATGAGAGAAAGAAGAAGAGCTTTACCGGAGCCTCGGCTACATTCAAGACAGATCAGCTCAAGGCTGTCGGCTCTTCAAATGTCCTCCAGAGTCTCAAGACCCTTGATCCGTCGTTCAAGATGATGGAGAGCACACAGTTCGGCTCCAATCCTAACGTGATGCCTGACATCGAGATCCGCGGAAAGACAAGTGTGGCGGGAATCAAGGAGGAGTACGGAACAGATCCTAACCAGCCTTTGTTTATCCTTGACGGTTTCGAGACTACCTTGGAGACCATTATGAACCTGAATATGAACCGTGTGGCTTCGGTTACCATCCTCAAGGATGCGGCTTCTACAGCCATCTATGGTTCAAAGGCGTCGAACGGAGTTGTGGTCATCGAGACAAAGGCACCTGCAAGAGGACGACTTCAACTTTCATACAAGGGAGACTACGGACTCTCTCTCGCAGACCTCAGCGACTACAATCTTATGAACTCCCGCGAGAAACTCGAGTTCGAGACTCTGGCCGGAGTGTATAAGGACAATACCAATGACCCTTTCGCGCAGATCAGACTTGACAATCTCCGCAACGAACGTCTCAAGGAGATCGAAAGGGGAGTGGACACATATTGGCTCAGCGAGCCTATCCGTCCTGGCTTCACCCACAAGCACAATATCTATGCGGAAGGCGGCGAGGACAAGATCAGATACGGTATCGGACTCAGCCTCGGCAACGTGGCCGGAGTGATGAAGGATTCAGACAGGCAGACCATCGAAGGTAATGTGGACCTCATCTACCGTGCCGGCAAGTTCCAGTTCAGCAACAAGCTCTCCATCAACTGGCTCGATGTCACCAATCCGACGGTCTCTTTTGCGGAGTATGCCTATGCGAATCCGTACTACAGAAAATACAACGCCGACGGAGGAATCGACAGGTATCTCTACTATCCGGAGGATGGCATCGATGACTATCCTGTAGCCAATCCGCTCTGGAATGCTCATCTGAACAACTGGGATACAGCTTCGGGCTTCGGCTTCACCAACAACTTCATCTTCGAGTGGTTCGTGACCAAGGAACTCCGCTTCAGGGCCAAGTTCGGTCTCACCAAGCAGGATGATGACGAGCAGACACGTCTTTCACCTCAGCATACCCAGTTCGATGATATGGGTGAGACGGAGAAGGGCCTTTACACTCACACTCAGATCAAGGAACTCGTGTATGAGGGAGATGTGGCCGTGACCTTCGGTAAACTCTTCGCTAAGAAGCATATGGTCAATGCTGTGGGAGGATTCAATTTCAGCAATAACCACCGTCAGATCTACGGCTATTCAGCTACCGGCTTCACAGACGATCAGTTCGATGCACCATCTTTTGCAAACGGCTATCCGGTCGGCGATTCGCCTGACTACAGCGAGAGTCTCAAGCGTGCTGCCAGCTTCTACATCAACGGTGGCTATGCCTATGCGGAGCGTTACCTCATCGACTTCAACTACCGTCTTGACGGCGCTTCGATGTTCGGTACCGGCAACCGTTTCAGGAACACCTGGTCTGTGGGAACCGGATGGAACATCCATAAGGAGCCGTTTATGAAGGACAACGACTTCTTCTCTCTGCTGAAGATCCGTGGCTCTATCGGAAACCCTGGAAACCAGAACTTCTCTGCCTACCAGGCATTCTCTACATATAAGTTCAACGGCTGGATGACCAATGTCTTCGGAACCGGAGTCATCCTCAATGCCCTTGGCAATGCAGACCTCGCTTGGCAGGAGACCACAAACTACGACATCGGTGCTGACCTTACATTCTGGGGTGAGAGAATCAATATGACCCTGGACTACTACTGGAAACATACGGATCCGCTTCTTGCAGTGATCACTACTCCAGGTTCTATGGGTGTGACAAGCGTCGCTATGAATGCCGGAAGCCAGAAGACAAGAGGTTGGGAAACATCTCTCAGAGTGTCTCCGATCTACCGACCTTCTGAAGGCGTCATCTGGAACATCACATTCAATGCGACAAGCGCCAAGTCGGAGTATGCGGACATCGGCAACTCCTTCGCTGCCTTGAACGAAAGCGGCAAGTCGTCGCTAGTAGGAACTACAAGATACTATGACGGAGGAAGCCCTACAGCAATCTGGGCTGTGCGCTCTGCCGGTATCGATCCTGCTACCGGAAAAGAACTCTTCATCAAGAAGGACGGCACATATTCCTTCACTTATGATGTGAATGACGAGGTGGTTGTGGGTGACACTCAGCCGAAGGTGGAGGGTCTGGTCGGTACATCATTGTATTTCAAGGGACTTTCTGTAGGATGCTATCTCAGGTACCGTTGGGGTGGCCAGGTATTCAACTCGTCACTTTTTCAGAAGGTTGAGAACATCGGAACACAGGAGGTGTACAACAATCAGGACAAGCGAGCTCTCTATGACCGCTGGTCAGAAAACAACCGAGACGCATACTTCAAGGGAATTTCTCTTGTGCAGCGCACTGAGAAGTCTTCGCGTTTCGTGATGGACGACAATTCACTGGTGGGAGAGTCGTTCAATGTGGGGTATGAATTCCCGGACAAGATCGCGCGCAAGATGAGGATCGGAGCTATGAACGTCCAGCTCACTATGTCTGACGTGTTCAGAGCGACATCGGTGAGAGTGGAACGAGGAATCGACTATCCGTTTGCAAGAACGGTCACTATGTCATTGGGTATCACATTCTAAATGGAGGACAGTATGAAGAGAATATTTGCATATATGATCACAGTGGCGCTGTTCGCCCTCACTTCCTGTGATGCCTGGCTCAATGTGAAGCCGTATGACAAGATGTCCGAGGAGGAGCTCCTGTCCACAGAAGCTGGATTCATCAAGCTCCTTAACGGAATATATATCGAACTCAACAGCGATATGCTTTACGGTGCGGCCCTCTCTGTCGAGATGGTGGAGATTATGGGTGGCGCATATGTAATCGGAACAGACAACTCGGTGTGGGGCAACTATGCCGACCTTGCAGCATACAAATATCAGACTGACTACTGGCGTGCGCGACTCAACGAGACCTGGAACAAGGCCTATGCGCTGATCCTGAACTGCAACCTTCTCCTTGAAAATCTTGAGAAGACTGCAGTGAAGTTCTCAGGAGACAACTACAGAGTCATCAAGGGTGAGGCATTGGCGCTCAGGGCTATGCTTCATTTCGATATGCTCCGCCTTTTCGGTCCTGTCTATTCGCACAATCCTCAGGCGGTGAAGATACCTTACTACAAGAGGTATTCGGTAACACCTAATGCTCTGCTGACTGCAGCGGAAGTGGCAGCGGAGATCACAAACGACCTTCAGGAGGCACGCATCCTCCTTGCAAACGATCCTGTGAGGACTTCGGGGACGATGACTTCAGCCCCGGCGGATGCGACCTCGACATTTATGTACTACAGGAATCTCCGTCTGAACTACTTTGCAGTTACAGCGCTTCTAGCGCGTTCAGGCCTATATTTCGGAGATATGGAGGCCGCCTATGATTATTCGACAGAGGTAATCCAGGCTGCTTCCGAGGGAATCTTCCCGTTCGTGGAGAAGAGTCTTGTGATAGGTTCGCCGGACGATCCTGACCGCATCTTCTCGTCGGAGGTGATATTCGCTCTGTCCCACTCGCAGAGAAACAAACTCTTCAAAGGTTACTATGATCCGAGCCGTATTCCGAACTATGTGTTCAGAATGGACAATGACCTGATGAGCAATCTCATCTACGGCGGAGGAGCTTCTACAGGAGGACATCAGGACGACTACAGATACAGAGTGAACTGGGTAGCAACTGGAGCCAACAGATATTTCTACAAGTATTCGGATATGGTGGATGCCGGCAGCATCCAGAACACTATGATACCGATGATCCGTCTCGGTGAGATGTACCTTATCGCTGCCGAGAGCCGTTCTACAGACCTTGCGGCCGGAATCGGTTATGTGAACCAGCTCCGTTCACACAGGGGAGTGAGCAACATCACTTCGCTCACAAGGGATATCCTCCAGTATGAATACATCCGTGAGATGTACGGCGAGGGCCAGCTGTTCTTTATGTACAAGCGTATGTTTACGCCGGTGCTCTTCTCTTCGGTTTCAAGCAGAAACCCAAGTCCGAGCGATGCGGTGTTTGTCTTACCTCTTCCTTCGTCGGAAACTGATAACTAATTGGAAATGAAGAAAATTACCATCATATTGATGACTATGCTCCTGGTTCTGGCTTCTTGCGAGGAAAGGACTCCAGGCCATTTTCAGGATATTGCCGGTGTGTATTTCAACAATACTACCGGAACGATGCTGATTACAGACAGCCTTGATGTGACCTTTGTCTATACGGCCGGCAATGACCTTGAGGTGCCTGTGAAGGTCCAGCTTCTCGGAAGGACGGAGGATCAGGACAGACCTTTTGCCATCACCGTCACTTCTGACAATGCAGAGGAGGGAGTCGATTACATTTTGCCTCAGCAGGCTGTCATCCCCGCCGGATCATCATATGCAGACTATGTGGTGACACTCAAGAGGACTGAAGCCTTGAAGTCGGAGAAGAAGATGATATGCCTTCAGGTGCATCCTAACGAGCATTTCGAACTTCCGATCACTCATCTCGTGCAGTATGCGGATACAGTCTCCACATTGGAGTACAGGATATATTTTTCGGATATGTTCACCAAGGCTCCTGCGGCCTGGGACGCCAATCTGGTGGGCGTGTTCACCCAGCAGAAGTTTGAGCTTATCTGCAAGGTTCTTGAGATTGACCCTGCGGACTTCAACGACCCGAGCGTAATCACCCTTGCCAAGCTTCTGTACATCAGTACCGAGATGTCTGCCTATGTGGAGGAACAGGTGAAGAAGAAGGCTGCCGGGGAGCCATATGATGAGGATGCCTTCGACAAGGAGACAGGCGAACCATTGAAATTCAGGAAATGAGAAATATAGTGTACATATCTATACTGGCTCTGATACTGCTTGCGGCAGCCTGCAGCCAGGACAAGGGCAACTACGATTACGTTGACCTCAAGGAGCCTGTGATCACGGGTCTTGAGGATCAGAGCGTGCAGACCTTTTCCAGACTTCAGCTGACTCCGGATCTCGGAGCGGAGGAGTTTCCGGAAGGGGAGTATGCCTACGAGTGGAAGGTCCTGAACCAGAACTCGTCCGACGAGGCCGTGGTAATCGGAACCGAAAGGAATCTGGATTATGAGGTCACCCTCGTTCCTGGAGCATATGTGCTCTATTTTACAGTGTCACAGATATCGACAGGCCTGTATTGGCAGACTGAGATCAATCTGGTGGTGAGCTCGTCTATGTCGGAAGGATGGATGGTCCTCTGTTCGGATGAGGGGAGAGCGAGACTGGACTTCGTTTCGGCCCTTACATCTCAGACTATGCAGGATGTGCTCAGAGGAAGTGCTATGCCGCAGATGAACGGGCCGCGCAGAATCCAGTGGCTTTCGGAAAAGACTGACGCCGCCTCACCTTACTACCTCCTGACAGATGACGGTGCCACAAGACTGGGCAGGGATGCATTCGAGTGGAAACCGGAGTATGACTTTGCATATGAGGTGGCTGTGCAGGACAAGCTTGTGCCTCACTGCATAGTGTCGTCCGGATTCGGAAAGGTGGTTGTCAGCGGTACGGATGCACACTATTGCGAGATTATGGGCATCGACGGACTTTACGGAAGTGCTGTGAACAAGGGCTTTGCGGTTGCACCATACGTGGGTGCCAACGCTCTTGCCACCCAGATATATGCGGCGGTGCATCTGCTGTATGATACCGACAACAAGCGCTTTATGGCATATTGCCCGCTGCTCGCTACCAACGACCTCGGAAGATTGGACCCGGTGGCGGATATGGAGGAAATGGGAAAGATCGCAGAGGGAATGGCTCCAGGCGCAGGTGTACTTGGCGATGCTTTCGACAAGTGGCCTGTGGGAATGGACCTGATCTATATGGAGAATACACGCTATGATCCGGGCAATGCCAAGATGGGACTTACATATTCCATCCTGAAGGACGGCAATGGCTGCCACCTTTATGGCATCCAGCTCGGAGATATGCTGAGATACGCAGATTGCACATATGTGTTGGGCAAAGGCTTCTATGCGGATCTCTCCCAGTGCAGAAGCATCCTTGATCCGGGTGCCCTCTATGCTTTCAGCTCGTTGAAGAGCTATATGTATTATGCTGTAGGCAACACACTCTATCGTGTGGATCTGTCGCAGCAACCGGCACAGGCGGAGGTGCAGTTCGTGCTTTCTGGAGAGGAAATCACTATGCTGAAGTTCAACCTCTACCAGAAGAGCGAGAATATGCAGAACAGCTACGATCTCATCGTAGGATCTTCGAAGAACGGAAAAGGATTGCTGAGGATCTACGAAGGACGAGAGTCCGGTGGAGACTTCAGCGCAGTAAAGCCTCAGGTCTACGAGGGATTTGCCAGAATAGTGGATGCTGAGTATAAGGAAAGAGTATATTAAACAACAGATAAATGAAAGGCTTATATTATCTTGTTCTGTCATTGATGCTTGCAGTGGGGTGCACTGGAAGCGCAGGCAGAATCGCTAAAGGTGATGTCGTGCTTCAGGTGGAGGTGATTTCTCCTGTTGCCAATGATGTCATACTGGTTCACCACAATGAAATATCTCAGCAGTATCTTGATGCAGACGGATGTGCTGTCTTCACTCTTGAGAATGTGGACGCGGGTTATATCAAACTCTTCCACGGAAGAGAGTCGCTCCGACTCTATGTGGAAGGCGGTGATGTCGCAAAACTGACATTCCGTGGAGGTAGAATGACCTCCGCGTACAGTTTCGAGGGAGCCAAGGAGCAGGCTGTGAAGTATCTGAACACGATTTCTCTCGTCGCTCTTCCTGACGAGGCGTTCGCTCTTGAGTTCGATGAATATGTAGAGCGTCTTAAGGAAAAGGAGAATGATGCGCTCAAGATACTGAAGGCTACCGACCTCTCGTCGGCAAAGGGCTTCCTGAAGATGGAGCAGGCGAGAATAAAGTACTCGTATGGCTCGGCTCTTCTTATGTATCCTGTAGGACATATGATGATGAATCATAATGCGTCGTACAGACCGGATGAGTCATATTATGAAATGATCGACAGCTATGTTGTCGAGGATGAGCAGCTTGCTGCCCTTGATGAGTACCGTGCCTTCGTTTCTGAGGCTATGCACGTGCTTGATGCAGACAATCGCAACGTACGTGAGGTCTATCCGAAGACCGTCGCTCAGATGAGATACGCTGCCGACCGTTTCAAGAAGCCTGAAGTAAGGGAGATCATCATCCATCACATCGCTGCCGAATATGTTGACAATTTCGGTGTAAAAGGTGTCACTGAACTCGGAAATATCTACAACACTTATGTGCACAGCCCTGAGCTGATGTCCTCTATGGTGAAGAAGTATGAAAGATGGGATCTTTCTCTCCCTGGCAAGCTCTCGCCGTCGTTCAAGGCTGAAGACATAAACGGCAAGGAGTACACTCTTGCAGACTTCAGAGGCAAATATGTCTATATCGACCTCTGGGCTACCTGGTGCGGCCCCTGCAAGCGCGAATTCCCTTATATGAAGGCTCTTGAGAAGGAGTTTGAAGGTGCGCAGATCGTCTTCCTCGGCCTTTCTGTCGACAAGGACAAGCAGGCTTGGAAGAAGATGGTCCGTTCCGGAGAACTTACCGGTGTGCAGCTCTACTTAGGACCTCAGAGCAAGTTCCAGGAGGCATACAGAGTTGAGGGTATTCCTCGTTTCATCCTTTTGGACAAGGAAGGAAAGATCCTGAATAACGATATGTTCCGACCATCGGAAGAAATGACAGCGCAAACATTGAGAAATCTAAATGAAATAAGATAACATGAAAGCAATAGCTAAAATTTGGTTTGCCATGGCTCTGGCAGTTGTGGCAGTGTCTTGCGAAAAGCCGACTCCTACGCCGACTCCTGGGCCGGATCATGTAGATCCGCAGGATCCACTTGAAAACTGTGTTCTTCCGGAAACGGTAAAGGCCGGAGGAGAGGCCCTTGTGCAGTGGGACGGATTCAAGGAGAATGCTCAGATCGTTCTCAAGGATGGCGACTCGAAGGAGTATCCTATGCAGGTGAAGGTCGTTACAGCCTACGGACTTACGTTCAAGGTGCCTGCCAAGACTCCTGCAGGACTTTATCTGGTCGTGCTTATCCAGGAGAGCGAGATCACATTGGGAAAGATCACCGTCACACCTGCTGATATGCCTGTGACAGGTCTTAAGGTTCCAGCTGGTGCTGAGCAGGGTGAGACTGTGATCATAGAGGGTATCGGATTTGAGGAAGGCTGCGGTGTTGTTGCGGTTGATCAGGCGGATCAGGAGCATTCTCTTGAGTCTGAGGTGACATATCTTGGACTTTCAGTTGTTATTCCGGCAGACCTCGCTGAGGGTGAGTACGCTCTCTATCTCCTCCAGGATGAGATGAGATGGCTTCTTGCTTCTTCTTTCTCTGTGTATAAGGAGCTGGTAGTCAAACAGCTTTCCCGTATCGATTATTACACAGAGTATAGCGGAGAGGCAATGCTTCGCATAACATGGGAGATTTCAAGAGAAACTCCTGTCACATTGACTGTTTCTGAGTCTGTAGTGGAAGGCGATGTTGTCGAGCTGAATGCTTATGATCAGTATGTCCAGGGCGAAGACGGCTTCTTCACCTTGGTGAATGATGGATTAGAGATATCCAACAACATAAAGATGTCATATACCAGAGATTTCGAGGGCAAGGTCACTGTGGCTGACGTCCTCCGATACGACAAGGAGGATACTACTCCTTTCACATGGACATATGACCAGAACGGATTCCTGACTGATATTTCATCGACCAAGTCGCTTTGCTCATTCGAGTATACCGACGGCAATATGACAGCATTCGGCGGCCGTGGATTTGAATTCGCCGACCCTTCGCTCGTCAATAATCCAGCTGCTCCGGACGTTATCTGGGGCTATATGTCGCTGATGAACATAACTGAGCCGTTCATGTATGTTCCTTATTTCCTCGGCTGGTACTCGAAAGCATCAGCTCAGCTTCCTACGGCTATGATTGTGCCGTCACCTACCGGAACAGGAACAGACACATATCCTCTCACATATGATTTCGATGAAGATGGATATGTCGTAAGGATGACTTTGGGTTCAGAAAAGGTAGAATACATATTCTCGGCATCTGCCAATTGATATTTTTAGTATATTTGAAGATTCTACAGACATAGAGATGAAGCATCTTTACATATTATTCCTGGCAGCGCTCTGTATAGCGGTATCCTGCACAAAAGAGCCTGTCGACAATCCAGATGACACACCGACAGTACTGTCCGGTGTGTCCAATGTTTCCCACTCCTACACAGACAAGCTCGTTTCGTACAGAGGAGCGACGGTTTCCGTGAAGTTCGATGCCGCAGCTGCCTGGACTGCAGAGGTCCAGCCAAAGGCGGAGTCTGCAAAGGAATGGGTTGCGGTAATGGCATCCACAGCCAGCGGTGAGGCCAAGAATGGCTGTACCGTAAGAGTCGTATTCGAGGAGAACAAGACTGACAAGGACCGTGAGGCTGAACTGTGGGTGACAGTCGAGGGCTATGAGCCGGAGTGCATCGCAGTCATCGCACAGGCTGCATCCGGTACAAGCGTGGATTCGAAGATCAATGCAGCTCTGAATACATATATGCACGATATCCTCAAGGAGGACTACCTCTTCAAGGATGCATACAACGCTCAGGAGATCGACCTTACAGTGAACTTCAACGAGTTCCTTGGAAGACATCTCCTCAGTCTCGGAGAAGCGAACATCGAGGACGGCGGCTACTACAGACCGTCACAGTCCAACTCAGGTGACAGATTCATCTATACCAACATCACAGAGATCCAGGTCGGCACCAAGGCCATCCAGACATCGGGTCTGGGCTTCGGCCCTTTCTTCTCTACACCATTGGCGGAAGGATCTTCAAGCATTGGTCTTGCGACAAGCTTCGTCCGTCGCGGTTCGCCGGCTGAGGCCGCAGGTCTCCGCAGAGGTGACGTGATCTATGCTGTCAACGGCAGTCAGCTCACTACAGTCAACTACTATGACGTGATGACCACACTCTATGTGAATCCGTCAGGTACATACAAGTTCTCGTTCCTTAGATTCGAGGACAACGGTGAGGGCGGATATGTGCTCAATGCATATGATTCGGGCACAGCTGTGGCTTCTGCATATGTCTACGATCCTGTGCTCCACGCATCTGTACTTACAGATCCGGATGACGCTTCGACAAAGATCGGATACCTCGTATATGAGTCTTTCGACCTTAATTCGCAGGAGTTCCTTGAGGATGCTGTCGACGGCTTTATCGAGGCCGGCATAACTGAACTCATCCTTGACCTTCGTTTCAATGCGGGTGGAGCGGTTGCACAGAGCCGCTGGCTTTCCGGCTGTATCGCAGGCGAGGCCAACGGAAAGAAGACATTCGTGAAGGTGATCTATAATAATGACAAGACAGAAAACTGGACTTTCGACTATGGATACACCAACGATACAGATCCTCTCGGCAAACCTAAGGATCTCGGTCTTGACAGGCTCTTCGTCATCACATCATACAATACGGCTTCAGCTGCGGAACTCGTCATCAACTCACTCAAGGGCATCGATTTCCCTGTGAAGATGATCGGATGCAACACCGAGGGAAAGAATGTGGGTATGGTGGTTTCGGAGACAGACTACAACGGACGCCGCTTCCAGTTCTCTCCAGTGACATTCTGGGTGAAGAATGCAAAGGACTGGGGTGACTATGGCTTCGGAATGAGACCGGACGAATATGTGAACAATGACAATACAAGCTTCGCCGACGACGCTGACAATATGTTTCCGTACTCGTTCTCAGACTGGGGCAATATGGATTACAACATCGCTCTCCAGTGGGCATATTGCGATATCACCGGCAAGCCTCGCTGGACTCACACTCCGGATACAAAGGCGGTGACAGCATCGATGAATCCTGTATTTGTACAGCCTATGATGCTTGAAAACGGAAGATTCGGCAACCTTAGATATAACAATAACTAAATATAATCTTATGAAACTTTTCTCAAATTTAAAGTCAGGATTCCTCAGGGCTGCAGTCGTTGCCCTTCTGGCTACTCCTGCGGCAGTTTCCTGCTTCGACCCTACCGAACTGCAGGAACAGATCGATATGCTTGTGGACAAGGTCTATGAGCTTGAGACAAAACTCAACAATGAGATTGCCGCTCTCAATGCGATGATCAAAGGTAATGCGATGATCAGCGAAGTTGTCGTAAGTGCAGAGGGTGTTACAACCATCAAGCTTACTACAGGTGCTGAATTCCAGCTTTATCCTAAGCAGGATATGCATTCTTTCATCACATATATGCAGGCTTCCATCAACGGTGAAAACGTTGACTGCTGGGCATATATCGATGAAAAGGGTGTAAAGAGATATATGAGAGATTCGGAGGGTAATCCTATTCCGGTTGCTGCCGACACGCCTGAGGTCGTGGAGATCGACGGAGAGACATATCTCCTCATCGGCGGCGAGTATTATCCGCTTTCAGGTAACTCGGTATTCTCTGATTACGAACTCATCACTGATGAGCTCACTGGCGAGATCTATGCTGTGACATTCACTTTCGGAGAGGATATGACTTTCACAGTAACAGTTGACGGCGCTTGCAGATTCAGCTTCGTGGCTGCTACAGGCGGTTTCGGTCAGACTGTCATCATCAAGGACTACTATGTGGCATATGGCCTTAAAGAAAGGGTGCAGATCGACACACGCGGAGTCGTAGACTATGTTCTCCAGATTCCTGACGGATGGAGAGTGAAGGAGTATGAGGATATCTATATGGGCACCAAGTACTTCGAGATCACAGCTCCTTCAAAGGCTTTGATCGAGTCAGGTGTTGCAGTCGCTGACGGCGAACTTAAGGTTGTTGCAGTTCTCGAGGGAGGTAAGGCTACTATCTCAAAGCTATATCTTACCACATCTCCTTTCAGAACCTTCGACGTGAGCCTTGGCAACGTGAATGCTGAAATGTATAACGGCCTTCAGAAGTTCGTTTACGGCGTATGCCTCAAGTCACAGTTCGACGAGTCTGTGATTTTCCCGGAGGCTGAGGAACTTCTCTCTGCCTATTCATATCCTGCCGGCTTCGGCGTGACTTCGGATGACCTTTCTGCTTCAGTTGCAGAGGTTCTCGGTGCCGAGCCTGTAGCTGGTGAGGAGTATGTATTCTGGGCGCTTCCTGCTCTCTACTACGAGACTATGGACGATGCCGGATACTATCTTGATCAGAATACATTCGTAACCAAGGAATTCAAGTATTCTTCAGTGAAGTTCGAGGTTTCTGACATCAGATTCCGTGATGCACAGCTTTCAATGGAGATCGTAGGTGCAGATGCATACTATATGGAGCTCGTTCCTGCTTCTGACTTCCTTATGGATGATGTCCTTTATTGCCTTGACAACAGATATTACGATCCTATCTCGACTCCGATGTCATATGAAGGATCTATCTTCGATCTCACAGGAATTGAGGCTGCTCCAGCAACTGCTTATGTGGCTTGGGTAGCACTTGCTGAGAACGGCAAGACTTATTCGGAGGCTGATGTTGTGGTATGCGAATTCTCGACTTTGAAGCTCGAGGCCGGTGCATCTGTAAAGGTGGCTGCAGGTGATATGACAGTTACTGCATTTGATGTTGTCGTTCCTTTGACAGCTGCAGGCGCCGAGTCTATCTATTATTCATTTATGACAAAGTCAAGCGCATCTTCATATTCTGACGATGAGGCTAAGGCTTCTTACCTTTTTGAAAAGGGTGCAAGTGTGAAGGATACCGAAGTTGAGGCTAGACTTACTGATTTCGTTTCCAAGACAAAGCCTTCTACATCTTATGTGATGATGGCTGTCGCTTCTGACAAGGATGGCAAGTACGGTGAAGTTCTCACTCTCGAAGTGGCGACTTCTGAGATCAGCTACAATGACATCGTTGTCGATGTGACACTTGAGAAGAACGATCCGAGCAATGTTGTTCTCGGTGTCTCTGCCAAGGGTGCGACAGATTTCCTTTACTGGGTAGGAAGAACTGCTGACAATACTTGGAAGAGTACAAACTATATGGGCGGCCAGCTTGAGACCGCAGAGGCTTATATGTACCTCAACAGCGACAACTACAAGATCACTTCAGTAATGGAGAAGTATCCGCTTGTAGACGGCAAGATCACTTTGACAGACCTTACTGTTGACGTTGACTATGTCATCGTGGCTATGGCCAAGGATGCAGACGGAGTATACTCTCACGGTACAATGCTCAAGTTCGTTCCTAATCCTGTGGCTCTCGGTAATGTAGTTACCAAGGATGATCCTAAGTGGGAGGCTGCGAAGCCTACAGTTACCTGGATCAGAGAGAAGTTCCAGCCTTCGACAGGAATGATGTCAGGTCAGTATGGATGTACAGTTCTCCTTCCTGAGAATATGACAGGTTATGTTCTTCTTGCTACTGACAATGCACTCTGCGAGAGCGACGTGGCTTACGAGCTTGAAAGAGAGGCTAAGATGATCAAGGTTATGGTAGAGGCTGACCATCGCAGAGACTCTGATGTTCCTGATCCATCTATCGATCCTGAGGATTGGCCAAACTATATGTGGCCGGACGGCAGCATCTTCTATCACCACGAGCACGGACATCCATTGTTCGGTTACGGTGTAGTATGGGCAAGCCGTGAGGTTCACCAGGCATTGTGTGGTGGAGACCACGAGGGTGTGAAGCCAGGAAAGGCAAACGGCAAGGACATTGACGTTACACACGTGCTCCTCTTCAACGACGGAAACCCTATCGAGTTCAGGCAGCCGTCTGCAATCGGAAGCACTGAAGAGGTGGTAGACAAGGTCTACATCGTTCTTCAGGACCTCGAGGGCAACTGCTACGAGACATATGTATACGACGTTCCTGTAGAGTACTTCGCTCAGCAGTAACATCAATCCAATAAAAAAGCGCCTGTCGGTTTTGACCGACAGGCGCTTTTTCATTAATTATATCTTAGAGAGTTCTCTTGATCTCTTCGATTGTGTAGGCCTCGACAACGTCACCGATCTTGATGTCGTTGTAACCCTGGATGTTAAGACCGCAGTCCATACCCATATGAACCTCCTTTACATCGTCCTTGAATCTCTTGAGAGATCCGAGTTCTCCGGTGTAAACCACGATACCGTCACGGATCACGCGCACCTTAGAAGTTCTTGTGAGCTTACCCTCGCGAACGATACATCCTGCGATAGTACCGACCTTAGAGATCTTGAATGTCTCCTGAACCTCTGCAGTAGCAGTGACAACCTCCTTCTGCTCTGGCTCGAGCATACCCTCGATACCGCTCTTGAGCTCGTTGATACAGTCGTAGATGACTGAGTAGAGACGGATCTCGATCTCCTCCTTCTCAGCAAG
>JAFYXE010000117.1 GCA_017546275.1 Bacteroidales bacterium
AGGCCTGGCTCTCCTGACTCCTGAACCGAAGACACACCGGAAAGTTTACCGGCGATGAGCTGTGATACGTTTGTTGCAGGAGCTTTGAGGAGTTCGTCACCCTTCATCGCTGATACGGCAGAGGTCATAGATGACTTTTTCTGCACACCGTATCCTACAACGATTGTCTCCTCGAGGAAGTTGGCATCCTCTGTCATTGTCACATCAAGCTTCGAAAGTGAGCCTGTGCAATTGAAAGTCTGGTCAGCAAGTCCCATACTTGTGAAAAGCACTACATCACCTTTCTTAAGACCTGAAAGTGAGTAGTTTCCTGAATCGTCAGTCATTGTACCGTTAGAGGTACCGCTGACCAGAACAGCCACGCCTGGCAGAGGCTGTCCGTTTTCGTCGGTCACCTTTCCCTTCAATGTAGGCTGAGCAAATGCGGACACTGCTCCTGCCATAAGGAAAATCAACACGACAAGCAGATTTCTGTAAATCGCTTTCATTGGGTAATATGGTTAATTAGTTAGTTTGTTTTCAGTCGTTACTCGGCATCTTTCATCGCCTGCTCAAGCACGTCCCAAAGCTTGTGCTTATTGAGGTGTACGATATCGAAGATCATTACGCCATCAGTACTCTTAAGAGCCTGAGTGACAGCAGGTCCGAACGGAGTAAAGTCGCCGAGGTACTGCTCCACATAGATGGAACCGATCACTGGCACAACGCCCTTTGTGATCTCCTTTGCGATCTCCGCACCACCCTCAACGCTGTAGCAGTAAGTGAGGCTGTTGTCCATACCTGCCTCGCTGCGCTGACCTACTACTCCAGTCGCTCTATCTACATCGTCCTTTGTGATGAGAGTGTAGTAAAGACCTGTCATATATACGTCGAGCATTTCAGCATAACCGCTCTTGTAATAGTCTTCTGTAGCCCAAGCCTGGTACTGTGGCACCTGTGCAGGATCGTAGTCCTTGCTGGCCCAGTTAACTCCGAGCTGCCAGTATGTAGGATACCACGCACCTGTGTAGTCTCCGATGATGAGGTCAGGGTTGATCTCCTTGAGGGCCGCGTGAGCCTTCTCTACGAAGTCGTGGATCACCATCGCTCTCCACTCAACCCACTTCTTGCCGTATTTACCTGGAACCCAATTATTTCTGAGGTTTCCGTTCTCATCATACCAGCTGAGGATGTCCTCCGGGAAGTTCTCAACAGTCACACCTGCATATTCCTCGAACTGCTTCTTCGAGAGTTCGCTGAAGTCAGCTGTGATGCCATCGTAACGAACACGGTCAAAGATGAGTCCGTCAACCTCCGGATATTTTACAGCAAACTCCTTGAGAATCTCGATCTGGTACTCCTGAACCTCAGGGTTGGATGGGTTCATCATACAGTTGTAGTTGCTCTTGATCTCCGAGATAGGAGTGAGCACGCCGTTATGGTAGCAGATCGACTGCCAGGCAGCCTTGTCCATATAAACGACTCCACGGTCGAAATAATTGTGACCGCCTGCAAAGACGTTAAGCGAGCCGAACACCTTAAGGCCCATCTGATGACCGTACTCGATGAAATATGCGAGCATATCATAGTCACGGGCTCTCTCGACTCCTTCCCAATCGCCCATATAAGGAGCGATCTCGCTGTCATAGAGCACCTCTCCCATAATGGATTTCACATCCACCACCACATTGCCGAATCCAAGATCCTTGCACTTTGCAAGATAGTATCTGATGGAATCTGGATGCGAAAGAGTTGCATAGTTTGCCTCACAGTCAAACCACATATAGTTGTGATTTACTTCCGTCTGGCGTGAAGCGCAGGACATCAGCGAAAATGCCGCTGCCAAAGCAATAGTAAAAGTTCTAAATAGTTTCATCAGGATAGTTTTTTCCAATAAACATTATATTCGGCAAAAGTAACAAGTTTTTCAGTAAAATCAACGAAATTCCCCTGAAATATTAAGATTTTTTAAAAATTCACGCGGCAATATTAAATTATTAGCCAAAACTCAAAAATAGAGTTACATAAATTAAGGTAATTATGAATAAAATTATTACATTTGTGTGTTTATACTGACTAACATTAACAACACTGATATGGCTGACCGTAGAGACTTTCTAAAGACAATGGCGATAGGCGGAGCATCCGCACTTGTTGCGCCGTCACTTCTCTCATCCTGCACATCGGAAAACGGTGGAAGCGGACTCATAACAGGCACCTCTGAAGGTGGACTCATCGTACCTAAAGACAACGGACTCAGAATCACCGGAACATTCCTTGACGAGATATCCCACGACATCCCTCACCAGAACTGGGGAGAGAAGGAATGGGATCAGGACTTCGCATATATGAAGGCTATCGGCATCGACACTGTGATCGACATCCGATGCGGATACCGCAAGTTCATCACCTACCCTTCTCCATATCTTCTGAAGAAGGGCTGTTATATGCCGTCTGTCGACCTCATCGATATGTTCTGCCGTCTCGCTCAGAAGCACGGTATGAAGTTCTACCTCGGTCTTTACGATTCAGGCGTATATTGGGACACCAAGGATATGAGCCACGAGATCGAGGACAACAAGTTCGTGATCGACGAAGTGTGGAAGATGTACGGTGAAAAGTACGACAGTTTCGGAGGATGGTACCTCAGTACAGAGATCAGCCGCGACACCATCGGTGCAGTGGATGCATTCCACGCGATGGGAGCACAGTGTAAGGAAGTTTCAGGCGGTATGCCTGTATTCATCTCTCCTTGGATCGACGGCAAGAAGGCTGTCAGCGCAGCAGGCGCAGCTCTCACCAAGGAAGATGCAGTATCAATAGAGGCACACGAGAGAGAGTGGAGCCAGATCTTCTCAGGCATCCACGACGTAGTGGACGCAGTAGCATTCCAGGACGGACACATCGATTACGACGAGCTGGACGCATTCTTCAGCGTGAACAAGAAGATGGCGGACAAATACGGTATGCAGTGCTGGACAAATGCGGAGACATTCGACCGCGATATGCCTATCAAGTTCCTCCCTATCAAGTTCGATAAGCTCCGTCTCAAACTGGAGGCGGCAAAGCGTTGCGGATACGACAAGGCCATTACCTTCGAGTTCCCTCACTTCCTCAGCCCACAGTCAGTGTACGGTGCCGCCGGCAACCTCTACAACAGATACAAAGAGTATTTCAACATCAAATAAAGATTTCCCGACAAGTTAGAAATGACAATAATGAAACAGAAGAACACTTTGGGATATGTAATCTTTATGGCAGTGGTCGCTGCCATCGGAGGTATCCTCTTCGGATATGACACGGCTGTGATCTCAGGAACCACAGCAATCGTAAAGAACCAGTTTGCACTTACCGATATGATGGAAGGATGGTATGTGGGCTGCGCCCTCATCGGCTCCATCTGCGGTGTGCTCGTGGCGGGAACGCTCAGCGACTACCTCGGCCGTAAGCTCACAATGCTCATCTCCGCTGCCCTCTTCAGCATCTCAGCCATCGGCTGCGCTGTCTGCGGCAGTTTCGATTCGCTTGTAGCATACAGAATCGTCGGCGGAGTCGGCATCGGTATCGTATCGATCGTTTCACCTATATATATATCAGAGGTATCTCCTGCAAAGATCCGCGGAACGCTCGTATCACTTTACCAGCTCGCGGTGACCATCGGATTCCTTCTTGCATATATGGCGAACTGGGCTATCGACGCAAACATCGACCCTTCAGTATGCGGCGACGTGACACTCTGGCAGAAGATTATGCACACAGAAGCCTGGAGAGGAATGCTCGGCAGCGAGACACTCCCTGCCCTCCTGTTCTTCTTCATCATCTTCTTCATCCCTGAAAGTCCGAAGTGGCTCATCGTGAACGGCAAGCTCGACAAGGCATCGAAGGTGCTCAACAAGATCTACGCTACTCCGGCGGAAGCAGAAGAGGAGATTAAAGTAACCCAGAACTCCCTCAGAGGTGAGACCAAGGGTGCTTGGGCAGACCTTCTCAAGCCTGGTATCCTCATCGCTGTCATAGCGGGAAGCGCAATCGCTATCCTCGGACAGTTTATGGGAGTGAACGCAGTGCTCTACTACGGTCCTAAGATCTTCTCTGAGGCAGGCTTCGACAATCCTATGTTCTCTACAGTACTTGTAGGAGTCGTAAACTGCGTCACAACAGTACTTGCAGTGTTCATCATCGACCGCGTGGGACGCAAGCAGCTCATCTATTGGGGCGTAAGCGGTATGATCATCTGCCTCGTGGCTATCGGCATCTACTTCGCTTGGGGTTCGCAGCTCGGACTCGGCAACGCATTTATGCTTACATTCTTCCTCGCATATGTATTCTGCACAGCGATTTCAATCTGCGCTGTAGTGTTCGTGCTTCTCTCTGAGATGTATCCTAACAGCGTACGCGGCCGCGCGATGTCCATCGCAGGCTTCGCCCTCTGGATCGGAACATATCTCATCGGACAGCTCACTCCTGTTCTCCTCGGATGGAGCCAGGCAGGAACATTCTTCGTCTTCGCAGTGATGTGCGTCCCATATATGCTCATTATGTGGAAGGTCATCCCTGAGACAACAGGAAAGACTCTCGAGGAAATCGAAGGCTACTGGAACAGCTTGAAGAAATAAAACGGACTATACCTGACCAAAATGAACAATACATTCTTGACAAACACAGACGGCAAGAACGCGATCCTGAAACAGAAGATCATCGGTCTCTGCATCAACGAAGGCGATTACAGTCTTGCCGACCTCAGCAAGGAGCTGAACACAAGTATCCCAACCATCACAAAACTTGTGGGAGAGCTGCTTGAGGAAGGTCTCCTTGAGGACAGAGGAAAGCTCGGTACCAACGGCGGACGCCGTCCGAGCATCTACGGTCTGAATCCTACAGCCGGTTACTTTGTCGGCGTGGATATCCGACGCAAATTCATCAATATGTGCATCACCGATTTCAAGGGCACTGTCCTTGACTACCAGGAAAACATCCCGTTTGTCGTGGAGAACTCCGAGGACTCATTCATCGGTCTTGCCAGATTCATAGAATCGATACTTCAGAAAGACGACATAAATCCTGACAAGGTGCTTGCATACGGTATGAACCTTACAGGCCGTGTGAACAACGAGACAGGATACTGCTTCTCTTATTTCATAGGAGAGGACAAGCCCATCGCTTCCGTATTGAGGAATGCGTTGGGCAAACCTGTATATGTAGAGAACGACTCAAGGGCGATGACCTACGGCGAATACATCTGCGGCGTAGCTAACGGAGAGAGCAATATGCTCTTCCTCAACGTTGCCTGGGGCCTCGGAATGGGAATCATTTCAGACGGCAAGCTCTCATACGGAAAATCAGGTTTCTCAGGTGAGATCGGACACTTCCCCCTTCTGGACAACGACCAGATCTGCCACTGCGGAAAGACCGGATGCCTAGAGACAGGCGCATCTGGTTCTGCTGTATACAGAATCTTTATGGAAAAACTCAAGGAAGGCAGGACTTCTATGCTTTCGGAGAAGTACAACAGAGGAGAGAAGATCCACATCGAAGAGATCATAGAGGCTGCAAAGGAAGAAGATGTTCTCGCAATCGAGGTGATTGAAGAGATCGGCTCAGTACTTGGCAGAGCGATCGCAGGACTTATCAATCTCTTCAACCCGGAACTCATCGTGATCGGCGGAAACATCGCCAGCACAAAGGAGTATCTCCTTCTGCCTATCAGAAGTGCAATCCAGAAGCACTCGCTCAATATGATCAACAAGGACACTACCATCAAGTTTTCCAAACTCGGCAAGAAAGCCGGTTCGGTAGGTTCTTGTATGCTCAGCAGAAGCAAACTTCTCGGACTCATCTAACCGGAAATTAATTTAAATTATTCAGATATGAAGAAATTCACTTTACCAAAAGACGGAGGCCTTATTGAAGCTGGCCTTCCTAACGGTATCAAACACACTTTCGAAAGAATACCTGCTCACATCTTCGAGGATGAGGAGGCTGCAAGCGAAAGACTTGCAGAAAAGATCGTTGAGGCCATCAACGCAAACGGCGGAGTCTTCAAGCTCGGTCTCACTACCGGATCATCTCCTGTATCACTCTACAAGAGCCTTGTAAGAAGATATCAGGCCGGTGAGGTTTCTTTCAAGAACGTAGAGATATATAGCATCGACGAGTACTATCCTGCACCGGCAGACTCACAGAGCCGCAACAGAAGACTCTACAGCGACCTCATCGCAAACATCGACATCAACCCTGAGAACGTACACGTTCCTAAGCTCACTGAGGCAAAGGACAGCGCTTTCGTATCTGAATTCTGCGCTGAGTACGATGCTAAGGCAAGAGGTCTCGACGTGCTCGTAATGGGTACTGGCGAGAAGGGACAGATCGGCTTCAACGAGGCTGGTGCATCCGACAAGAGCCGCACAAGAACAGTCCTTCTCCCTTACGCTTCAAGAAAGAGACAGACAAGAAACTTCGCAGGCATCCTTGAGCAGACTCCTGACAAGGCTATCGCGATGGGCATCTCTACAATGATGACTGCAAAGAAGATCTACCTCATCGGATGGGGCGAGGACAAGGCAGGCGTGGTTAAGCAGATCGTTGAGGATCCTGCTACTCCGGTATGTCCTGCATCATATCTCCAGGGACACGAGAACATCTCGTTCTATGTAGATGACAACGCCGCTACCCTTCTCACAAGAAACGTGGCTCCTTGGCTCGTAGGTCCTTGCGAGTGGACTCCTAAGTTCATCAGAAAGGCTGTAGTATGGCTCTGCGAGCAGGTTCACAAGCCAATCCTCAAGCTCACTCAGAAGGATTACCTTGCAAACGGTCTCGGCGAACTCCTCGAGCAGTTCGGACCATACGACAAGATCAACATCAGAGTATTCAACGAACTCCAGCATACAATTTCAGGATGGCCAGGCGGAAAGCCTAACGCTGATGACAGCACACGTCCTGTACCGTCAAATCCGTTCCCTAAGAGAGTTGTTATCTTCTCTCCACATCCGGATGATGATGTAATCTCAATGGGAGGTACATTCATCCGTCTTGCTGAGCAGGGACACGATGTACACGTTGCATACGAGACTTCAGGCAACGTAGCCGTTCACGACGACGTCGTTCTCCAGCATATGGACGCAGCCCGCGAACTCGGTTTCGGCGACCGTTTCGACGAGGTGAAGGAGATCATCGCTTCAAAGAAGCCTGGTCAGCCAGAGCCAAGAGCTCTCCTCAACCTCAAGGGTTCTATCCGCCGTGCAGAGGCTAAGGCCGCTGTACGTTCATTCGGTCTCAACGACGCTACAAACTGCCACTTCCTCAACCTTCCGTTCTATGAGACAGGTGGAATCAAGAAGGGCGAGCGTACTCAGGCCGACATCGACATCATCATTGCTCTCCTCCAGGAGGTGAAGCCTCACCAGATCTATCTTGCAGGTGACCTCGCTGACCCACACGGAACTCACCGTGTATGTACTGAGGCCGTTCTCGAGGCTCTCAACCAGCTCGAGGGTGCAGAGTGGCTCAAGGAGTGCCACGTATGGCTCTACAGAGGTGCTTGGATGGAGTGGGAGATCGGAAAGGTAGATATGGCAGTTCCGCTCAGCCCGGATGAAGTGATCAAGAAGCGTCACGCTATCTACCGTCACCTCTCACAGAAGGACATCGTTCCATTCCCTGGCGACGACCCACGCGAGTTCTGGCAGAGAGCTGAGGAAAGAACTCAGAACACAGCCCGCCTCTACAACGAATTGGGTATGGCTGAATATCAGGCAATCGAAGTATTTGTAAAACTCTTTTAATCTATAACACCAATGAGACTTATCATCAATCAGGACAGTGCAGCAGGCTCAGTTTGGGCAGCCCGCTATATCGTATCAAGAATCAAGGCAAAGGCAGCCGTAACTGACAAGCCTTTCGTGCTCGGCCTTCCTACAGGCGGTACTCCTATCGCAACTTACCAGGAGCTCATCCGTATGTACAAGGCTGGTGAGGTATCGTTCAAGAACGTGATCACCTTCAATATGGACGAGTATGTAGGTCTTCCAGAGGAGCACCCTGAGAGCTACCACTCATTTATGGCACGCAACTTCTTCGATCACGTTGACGTTCCTAAGGAGAACATCAACATCCTCAACGGTAACGCAGAGGACCTCGCTGCAGAGTGCGCAGCATATGAGGCAAAGATCGCAGCAGCAGGCGGAATCGACCTCTTTATGGGTGGCGTTGGTGAGGACGGACACCTTGCGTTCAATGAGCCATTCTCATCACTCGTTTCAAGAACAAGAGTAAAGAGCCTTACCTATGACACTATCCTCGTGAACTCAAGATTCTTCGACGGTGACATCAGCAAGGTGCCTACAACTGCCCTCACAGTAGGCGTAGGAACAGTTATGGATGCAAAGGAGGTACTCGTACTCGCATTCGGTCACAAGAAGGCAAATGCTCTCAAGGAGGCTATCGAAGGCGCATACTCACACAAGTGCACACTCTCTGCTCTCCAGGCACATCCACACGGAATCATCGTTGCCGACGAGCTTGCAGTAGGTGAACTCAAAGTGAACACCTACAGATATTTCAAGGATATCGAGAAGAACAATATTTAATCAACATACTATGGAAAAAGGATACATTGACGTAGTCAACAGCTGGCTCGAGGGTAACTTCGACGAGCAGACAAA
>JAFYXE010000118.1 GCA_017546275.1 Bacteroidales bacterium
GGTCGCGTTTCATACCGTCGTGCTATCAAGATGGCTATTGCAACTGCAATGCGTGTTGGTGCTGAGGGTATCAAGGTTCAGATCAGCGGTCGTCTTGGCGGCGCCGAGATGGCAAGAAGCGAAATGATCAAGGAAGGTCGTACACCTCTCCACACATTCCGCGCTGATATCGACTATGCACTCGCTGAGGCTCACACTAAGGTAGGTGTTCTTGGTATCAAGGTATGGATCTGCAACGGTGAGGTTTACGGTAAGAAGGACCTCTCTCCTAACGCAGGTGTAGCAGCTCAGGCACAGCAGTCTGGCAACAACAACCGTGGTGGCCGTAACAACGATCGTCGTCGTGGTGGCCGTGGCGGACGCAGAGAGAACAAGTAATTGTAACTCTACATATTATGAAAGGGATGACAGTTTGTCATCCCTTTTTTGTATATTTGTACGGTCCGTCGGCACGCTCTGTGGACGGATTTGTACGGATAATGATATAAACATTGAATAATATGAAGATCAGAACAATTTTATTTGCTGTGGCTGCAGTAGCGGTTGCAGCTTGCGGCCAGACCGCTGAGGAGAAGGTCAAGGCTTTCGAGGAGGCTCACAACGCCTTGATGGAAGAGTATAAGACTATGATGGATTCTCTTGCTACAGATCAGGAGAAGGCTATGGAGTATTATGAGAACTTCGTGGAGCAGTACAAGGAGTTCAATCTTAAGGCAGCAAAGAAGAACGCTGACAACGATGTGGCAGTTCAGGCTCTTATGAACCTTTACGGTCTTATCGATGACGAGCAGGTAGAGTCTGTCATCAACAGAATGCCTGAGGAGATGCTCCAGAATGAGAAGGTCGCTTACCTCAAGAAGGGTCTTGATGCAAGAAAGGCAACAGCTGAGGGTATGATGTTTACTGACTTTACTGTAGAGCACGTTTACGGCTATGACAGAAGTATGGATCCTCAGCCTTTGAAGCAGGAGGTGAAGTTCTCTGATTATGTAGGAAAGGGTACTTATGTGCTCGTTGACTTCTGGTCGCCTTGGTGCGGACCTTGCCGTCGCGAGATTCCTAACATCCAGACAGTATACGAGCAGTACAAGGACAAGGGCCTTCAGGTTCTCAGCCTCGCTGTTTGGGAAAGAAAGCCTCAGTCACACACTATCGAGGTTGCAGGTGAGCTCGGTATGGACTGGCTCCATATGAACAACTGCGGTCAGATCCCTACAGACATCTACGGTGTAGAGGGTATTCCTCACCTTATGCTCATCGGTCCTGACGGAACTATCCTCAAGAGAGGATTCCACGGCCTCGAGGGCATCCAGGCTGCTGTAGCAGAATACCTTGACTAATGACAATCAAGGAGAAAATAGCGTTATTTCCACATTCCCCAGGCGTCTACAGATATTATGACGCCGAGGGGAATGTTATTTATGTGGGTAAGGCAAAAGACCTGCATAAGAGAGTTGCGCAGTATTTCGTGCCGGCCGAGCGCCTGACTCGAAAGACTGCGGTGATGGTGTCCAAGATTGCTGATGCGCAGTACACCGTCGTGGAGTCGGAGGCTGATGCCCTGCTGCTGGAGAACAACCTCATCAAACAGTTCAAGCCACGCTATAACATTCTCCTTAAGGATTCTAAGACATATCCTTGGATATGTGTCACTGCTGAGGAATTTCCACGCGTATTTCTCACAAGACGCCTTGTAAAGGACGGGTCGCGATATTTCGGCCCTTACAGCAGCGTCGTGCACGCGAGAAATCTTGTGGAGTTCATCCACAACGTATATCCGCTCAGGACCTGCAGGCACAAGATCACTTCAGACGTGATTCTGAGGGGAAAGATAAGGCCTTGCCTCAACTTCCATATAAAGAAGTGCCGTGGCTGCTGTGCAGGAGCCATTTCACAGAAGGAATACAATCAGAATATTGAGGAGATAGTTTCCCTCCTCAAGGGAGGCGGAAGGGAGGTCATCCAGCACTATAAAGGGCTGATGACCGCTGCAGCCGCCGAGATGCGCTTCGAGGACGCGCAGATGTACAAGGAGAAGATGATGTCGCTGGAGCAGCATTACAGCAAGTCTGTGATTATGAATGCGGCAGTGGGCGATGTGGACGTATTCTCGCTTGTTATCGATGCTCAGGAGGCGTTCGGAAACTTTATGAGGATCAGAGGCGGCGCTGTAGTGCAGTCCCTGAATCTCGGCTTCAAACTTATGATCGAGGAGGAGCAGGAAGCCGTTCTCGGTATGTTCATAGCTGAGATCCAGTCCAAGTTCGGCGACTTGTCCAAGGAGGTCATTGTGCCGTTCCTGCCGGACGTGCAGCCGGATGGATCGGAGCTAAAGGTCCCAGTCAGGGGTGACAAGTTGGCGTTGCTGGAGCTTAGTGCAAGGAACGCTAAGGAAATGCGTCTGAATGCGCTCAAGCAGCAGGAGCATACCGATCCTGACGCATATGCGAACAAGGTGATGGAATCGCTCCAGAAACAGCTCGCTATGCCAGTGCTTCCGGTGCATATAGAGTGTTTCGACAACTCGAATATCCAGGGAACAAATCCGGTGTCTGCCTGCGTGGTTTTCCGTAATGCTGCGCCTTCGAAGAAGGATTACAGACATTTCAAGGTGAAGACCGTTGTCGGGGCGAACGACTATGCCACGATGAAGGAGGCCGTGAACAGGAGATATTCCCGTATGCTGACCGAAAATCCGGAGGATTTGCCGCAGTTGATCGTTATCGATGGCGGAAAGGGCCAGCTTTCGTTTGCATACGAGGCTCTCTGCGAGCTCGGAATCATCGATAAAGTGACCCTTATAGCGCTTGCTGAGCGTATGGAGGAGGTCTATAGGGTCGGAGACCCGTATCCTCTGTTTATCGACCGGAATTCGCCCGCATTGAAGGTCCTGCAGCAGATACGAGACGAGGCGCACCGCTTCGGCATCACCTTCCATCGCAATCTTCGCAGCAAGGCCCAGGTGCAGTCGGTCCTGTCAGCAATCAAAGGTGTCGGTGAGAAGACCGAGCAGAGGCTGCTGCTGCGATTCGGAAGCGTTGCACGCATTGCCTCGGCATCCGTGGATGATGTAGCTGAGCTTGTCGGAAAGAGCCTGGCAGAGCGCATATTGAAAGAACTAAACAGAAAAGATGATGAATAACAGGGTGTTGAGCCTTTATGACTGGTTCCTGATAGTCGGTGTGATCGCGTCGAACGTAATCTATACTCTTCTTACCGGCAATCTGGATATTGTAGGCTCGGTTGCGGGCATAGCAGGCGTGTTCTGCGTCGTGCTTGTGGCCAAAGGAAGCATATGGAACTATCTCTTCGGTATCATCAACGTATCGATGTATGCCTATATTTCGTACAAGGCAAGTCTTTACGGTGATGCCGGCCTCAATGCTTTGTATTATGTCCCTATGCAGTTCATAGGATGGTGGCAGTGGCGCAAGAGGGGAGCGGCGGTTTCAGAGGCCGAGGCGGCCGGACAGGGCGTACAGGTAAAGGCACGTCGTTTCGACTGGCGTCAGAGGGTGCTTCTGGCGGCAGGTTGTACTGCAGCTGTTGTAGCGGTGGGATTTGCTTTGAGGCATTTCGGCGATCCGCAGCCGTTCAAGGATTCCCTTACAACCGTACTCAGCATCGTGGCTCAGGCTCTTATGGCCCTGGCATTTATGGAACAATGGGTTCTTTGGATAATCACAAACATAGTCAGCGTGATAATGTGGTCTGTCTGTGTCGCGCGTGGAGAGGCCCACGCTGCTGTTATGGTGATAATGTGGTCGTTCTACCTGCTAAACTCGATCAATGGACTGAGGGTCTGGCTGAAGCTCAGCAAGGAGGGCTCCGACCTCTAAAATTTTTATTTTCGGATTTTTTTTATTTAATTTGCAGAGTTTTAGCGCAAATACGTGTAAAAGAATAATAAGTATTAATTAAAAACTAAACGTTATGGCTAATATTGCAGAAGACGTAAAGGCAATCATCGTCGAGAAATTGGGCGTTGATCCAGCTGAGGTTACTGAGACAGCAAGCTTCCAGAATGACCTCGGTGCAGATTCACTTGACATCGTTGAGCTCATTATGGATTTCGAGAAGAAGTTCGATATCGAGATTCCAGATGATGACGCTGGTGATAAGATCACTACAGTAGGTGACGCTATCAAGTACATTGAGGACAAGGTAAACGCTTAATTTTGTCTGAAATAAACAGAAAAGGCTGGTCGGTTGACCAGCCTTTTCTCGTTGTATGTATCTGTGTTATTTTTCTGCAGTCTTTGGAGCAGAGAATGTAACTACGAGTCTTGGGAGTTCTGCGATGTTGTCGCTGTACTCCGGACCGTTGAGTGTACATCTGTAGTATCTGTCCTTGTCGAGCTCTGTGCTGTACTCTGCGTCGGATCCTGAACTGCCGGCACTTGCGTACTGAGCCATCATCAGATAGTTATAGTAGTTGTTGTAGCCGTATCCGCCATATCCGCCGTATCCGCCGTAACCACCATAGCCATATCCGCCGTAACCGCCGTATCCGCCATAACCGTAACCGTATCCGTATGGATCATACATCATATTGTTATAGTATGAACTGTACATAAGGTTCTGGTAGTAGTCGTCCATATACGAGCTGCTGCTGTCTTCCTCATACACTTCCTCGAACATAATGAGCATCCAGATGTCGTACTTCTCGATGTTCTTCTCGAAGTTCTCGTCCTTCTTCAGCTTCATAATCTCCTGGACGTGGTGGCTGATGTCAGGCGAGTACATCGCCAGCGACCTGTTGATGTCGCCCTGGTTCTCTGTCTCGATGCTTGAGTCGGTAAGGCCCGCGTATGTTACATATGAACCGTCGCTGCTTCTGAGTCTTACAGTAGGGCTGAGAATCACAGGGAACTTGTCCAGAGCATCGTAATCTGTACCTACGTTATAAGGGAGAATGATTGTCGCCTTGTTGATGACAGTCTCCCTGATGTCCTCAATTCCTGCTGCAACCATCTGAGCCTCAATGATTTCTCTGATTTCCTTGGCCTTGATCACCGGTTTTACGCCGCTGCCGCCTTCCACATAGATGTCACGAGCTGCCACGATTCCGTCCTTTGCGTACTCGGTAATTGTTTCGTGATCGCTTGTGTTGAATGCGTACTGAGCGAGCTCGTCGCTGTTCTCAAGGTTCTTGAGGAAGTCTCCAGGACCGAAGATGAATACGAATGAAGTGTCCACATCCTTTCTGTCCTCGTAGTCTGCAGTGAGCTTCAGCTCTGCATAGTTTCCGGTGATGTAGTACTGCGAGTCGTATTTTACGTTGATCTCGAACATATTGATACGTCCGCCTGGACCCACAGGTGTGTCAGTGGTGATATAGATTCCAGGAATGTCCTGAAGGTAGAGAGCGAGACTGTCGTGGTCTGCCTTCTGAAGTCTTTCAACGAAGTTCTCTGTGAACTCCTTGCTGAAGTCGAAGCTGAGAGAGTCTCCACCGTCATATACGGGGATGCCGTCTGTGATCCTGTTGGAGAGGTCGAGATACTTTTCCCTTGCCTCAGGATTCATAAATGTACCCGAATAGAGCACTGTCGAATCAAGCGGGGCCTTGAGCTCAGACACGTAAACGTTCTGGATGATTCTCTGCTCGTTGCTGTAAACGGTTGACAATGTGTCTCTTACGGCGGTAAAGTGGAAACTCTTGACCCTGATGTTCTTTCCAAGGTCAAGGGTATCAACGAGAGGAACAAGCGTGAAGCTTGCTCCCTTTACTGTCGTTCCGAGGATGTCGTCGCTGACAGCTCCGAATGTGAATCGAGTCGAGCTGTATCCTGAAAGGCTGTCAGCCATCTGAAGCCTTATCTGTGTAAGCGGAGCCGGTTCCTGAGGGAACACATCCCATTTCTGATCTGTAGGGATGAGGCTCTCGCCGAGTTTTTCGTTGACGTTAATACAAGATGCAGAGATAAGCAGTATCGCACCGATAACCGCAAGGCGGCACACTCTGACAATTGAATGATGATTCATTATAACTGATCGTAAAAACTGTTGTAATCTTCTATGTATGAGCCGTTGCCCACAGCCTCTGCGTTATACTCGAGTGTTGGGAGTCCCGATTTTTCGCAGTATGCCTTGAGCTCCGGATCTATTCCGTCGGCTCCGAAGATGATACCGTCAGAATAGTTCGCGGCGAGTTTCGCAAGATTTATGCCATTTGCCTCCTTGAGAATTTCCACATCCTGCTCTGTAACGCCTCCGAAGAGAACCTTGTCCTTGAGATCCTCAGGGAACTGCTCTGTAGAGATGTCGTTATAAAGCGAGAGCACAACCTTGCTGTTGGAGAAGATAGGGTCGTCGATGTATGCTTTCTTGAGGTAGAGAGGGAGAATGTGTGAGATCCAGCCCTGGCAGTGGATCACATCCGGTGCCCAGCGGAGCTTCTTCACAGTCTCGAGGACTCCTCTTGCAAAGAAGATGGCCCTTTCGCCATTGTCCTTGAAGAAGTTTCCGTCAGCGTCGTGGTAGATGCTCTTGCGGTGGAAGTAATCCTCGTTGTCGATGAAGTACACCTGCATCCTTGCCGCTGAGATTGATGCCACCTTGATCACGAGAGGCCTGTCTACATCGTTGATCACGATGTTCATTCCTGAAAGTCTGATTACCTCGTGCAGCTGGTTCTTTCTTTCATTGATGCATCCGTATCTTGGCATAAACGAACGGATCTCCTTCTTTCTCTCCTGTATGCCTTGTGGAAGATATCTTCCGATGTTTGCTATTTCGGACTCTGGGAGATATGGAAATATCTCCGAATTGACGAAAAGGACTCTTTTGGCAGAATTACCCATACTGTTTAATTTTAGTGACAAAATCTCTACAAAGATAAGAATATTTTTTGATATTTCACTATCTTTGGCCCCAATTGGGAACGCTGTATGGGTAAAGGAGATAACAGAATAATGAAGCGCAGGCTGGCAAATGCATACCTGTCGTCGGTCATAAGCATAAGCCTCGTGCTTCTGCTTGTCGGTGTGGCGAGTATGCTGCTTGTGAATGCCAAGGGGGTGTCGGACTATTTCAAGGAGAACCTTCAGGTCTCCGTCCTTATGAAACAGACTGTCTCTGAGGAGGATGCGATGACATACTGCGACTGGCTTTCAGGCGAGAGATACATCAAGAGCACGACCTATGTGTCCAAAGAGCAGGGAGAAAGGGAACTTGCTAGACAGCTCGGAGACGATTTCCTTGACATTTTCGAGACCTCTCCCATTCCGGTGTCCATCGACGTCACTCTCACGGCCGAATATGTCTCTACGGACAGCCTCGAAGTCGTCCGTGCGGAGATTTCCCAGTCCCCTCTTGTAGAGGAGGTAAACTATCAGCGTTCGCTCGTTGATGCTCTCAACGCAAATCTCAGCAGGATATCCGTCATTCTCGGATTCTTCATCGCGCTGATGCTCTTCATTTCTTATGTGCTTATCAACAACACCGTGCGTCTGAGTGTCTTTGCCCGCAGGTTCACCATCCATACGATGAAGCTTGTAGGTGCGACAAGGTCGTTCATCCGCGCGCCGTTCCTTGTGCAGTCCTGCTTTCAGGGCATATTTTCTGCATTCATCGCGATCATCGCCCTTCTCGGCATCCTCTTCTTCGTGAGGAGCGAGTTTGAGCAGCTTTTTGAGATTTTCCGTCTGAATCTGCTGCTTATGGTTATGGGAATTGTGCTTGCATCAGGTGTAATTATTTGCCTGATAAGTACTTACTTTGTTGTAAACAAGCTTGTTTCACTTAGAAAAGACGAACTCTATTACTAGAATATGGAAGAAAACAATACAAAAATGGCGATTACGCCTAAGGGCCTCAGGCTCCTTCTCATCGGTCTCATCGTTATGATTTCCGGCTACATCCTTATGATGGGCGGCGGAAGCAACGATCCTGAGGTGTTCAACTACGCGATGTTTGACTTCAGACGTATGGTGGCGGCTCCGATCGTCATCATCCTCGGCATTGTAATAGAGATTGTTGCAATAATGAAAGTCTTCAGGAAGTAAGTATGGAGTGGTTTGAGGCGATACTTCTCGGTCTGATCCAGGGATTGACCGAGTTTCTTCCGGTGAGCAGCAGCGGACATCTTGAAATAGGCAAGGCTCTTCTAGGTGTCGAGACTACTGATGACCTCCTTTTCACCACAATGGTTCACGCAGCGACTGTGCTCAGCACCATCGTTGTGTTCAGAAAGCAGATCTGGGACCTCCTCAAAGGCTTTTTCTGCGGTCTGAAGGGTGTCAAGGTCGAGAACGGTGCGCTTGTGTGCAACGACCAGACGGATTATCTGCTCAAGATGGTCGTGTCTATGGTTCCCGTCTTCGTTGTCGGCGTTTTCTTCAAGGATTATGTCGAGGGGCTTTTCGGTTCCATCGATGTGGTGGGAGTGGCGCTTGTGGTTACTGCTCTGCTTCTCTTCTTCTCTGACTATGCTTCAAGGCTCGGCGGAAAGTTCTCTGCCAAGGAAAATACATACAGGAACGGCATTTCTTACTGGCAGGCCCTTGTAGTGGGTCTCGGTCAGGCGTTCGCCGTAGTTCCGGGTCTTTCGCGCTCCGGCACTACCATCTCGACCGGTCTCATCTGCGGCGTAAAGCGTGAGGTGATGGCCCAGTTCTCGTTCCTGATGGTTCTCGTTCCTATTCTTGGCGAGACGTTCCTTGAGATCGTGGGAGGTGAGTTCGCCGCTTCGTCGGTGGGTGCTCTTTCTCTTGTATTGGGCTTTGCGTCTGCCTTTCTGTCAGGACTTTTCGCCTGCAAGGTGATGATCGCTCTCGTCAAGAAGGCAAGGCTCAGCTGGTTTGCGCTTTACTGCCTCCTCGCTGCTGCCAGCATCTTTATTTTCGCATAATTATGAAGGCTTATTTCGTATCGGATGTCCATCTCGGTCTGCAGGTCGATGACCCTGCGGCCAGAGAGTCGCGTTTCGTGTCCTTCCTGCGCTCTTTGCCGCAGGACACCACAGCTTTGTATCTTCTTGGAGACGTCTGGGACTTCTGGTACGAGTATAGGGATGTTGTACCGAAGGGTTATGTCAGAGTGCTCGGAGCTCTTGTCGATCTTATGGACAGGGGAGTCGAGGTGTATTTCTTCCAGGGAAACCACGATGTGTGGACTTACAGCTATTTCGAAGAGCTTGGAATGAAGCGTCTCGAGCAGCCTGCTCTTGTTGAGATGGGCAGACATACATTCTGTCTTGGACACGGCGACGGCCTCGGCCCTGTACCGTTCGGCTATCGTTTCCTCCGTGGGGTATTCCACAACCGCGTTCTCCAGTTCCTTTTCAGCCTTCTCCATCCTTGGATCGCCTTCCGCCTAGGCAACGGCTGGTCAAAGAGCAACCGTCTCTCCAGACACGAAGAATATGTCTTCAAGGGAGAGGACGAGCCGTTGTATAAGTTTGCTGCCGAATATGAAAAGACCCACAAGGTGGACCACTTCATTTTCGGTCACTACCATTGTGGGGTTTCTATGAAGACTCCTGGCGGAGCCACTTTCGATGTTCTCAAGGACTGGATGTCCGGTTCGCCTTATCTGTATTCGGACGGTATCTCCACTATCGGAGGATCCTTCCAGAACAGCGACATATAGAAGGCCGGAAAATCTCCGTCTTCCCACATCTTGACCAGGTCTTCGACCATAAGGTCTTCTCCTTCCGGATCATACGGCTTCCTCAGATCGGAGCCGAACATCTTCGCGACTCCGTTCCAGAATCGCGCGGCGATGCCGTTCTTGTAGTCTTTGATGATGTCGAATGACGATTTTTCTATTTCTCTGTCGATCAGCTTCATAAGAAGCGCTCCCTGGCTGACTGTCAGTCCTCTGAGAGGCTTCTCGAACACGTCGAACAGTTCCTTCTGTACGGAATCGATGTATTTGTCGCGTTTTACGCGCTTGAGCTTGTCGGCTGCGATCGTGCTGTCCGCTCTGGCTACGATTTTCTTCGCCACGAGCGCATATGGATATGTCTTGCTGAAATTATGCACGAGCTTGTAATACTTCCTCCAGTCCTTTCCCTTTTGCTTCGGGAGTCTCGAGTATACCTTCGATGCACGGATCTCATCTATGAATATGGTGTCCTTGCCTTCTACTATATAATGCATCACCTTGTCTTTGTCCTTGACCGTCTGCGCACGGCATTCCTTCTGTCCTGCGCATAGGGCGGCCAGTAGCATAAATAATATATATAAGGTGATTTTCTTCATCTGTGGATGCCTTGATTTGACGGGCGTGTCAATGCAAAGTTAGCAATCCCGATTGTTTCTGCAAATCCCGTGCTATTCTTTTGAGTGGATTTGAAGCTCCCGTAACGGCGGTAAAAATACTCGTTTGCCGTTGGTCAAAATTGCACACATAAAGTTTTCAACCACATTTGTAACTGCGTGAAAATGCGCATCTTAGCATTCAAATTTGTTGGTCAAAAATATGTAAAAAAATTATGCGATAGTATTGCAGTTTCAGAAAAAATTACTACCTTTGCATCCCATTAATTGAGGACCACTCCGCCCAACCAGCTGATACTCAATTAGTTAGGGATATTTGAAATGTTTTTATAAAGAATAGAACAATGTTACAACCAAAGAAAACAAAATTCAGAAGGCAGCAGAAAGGCCGCATGAAAGGTCTCTCACAGAGAGGAAACCAGCTTGCATTTGGCTCTTTCGGTATCAAGACCTTGGAAAAC
>JAFYXE010000119.1 GCA_017546275.1 Bacteroidales bacterium
AACACAACTTCACGTTATCTCCAGTTCATGGAGCGTCCTATGGTGACATATCTTGCACCTTCACGCCACATGGGTATCAACGTAAAGTATGCTCTTCCTCATATCTGGGCATCTGCAGGTGTATTCGGTCCTGCTCTCGAGGATGCTGAGACTATGACAGCTTTCCAGGATGGTAACAAGGACTACGGTTTGAACTGCGGTCTCTCTTACACAGGTAAGCTCGTTTATCGTCCTATCAACAACAAGACAACATCACTCCACATCGGAGCCGCTGCTTCTTACAGAATGCCAAAGACTTCTTCTACAGACGGTTACAACGCAGTTCGCTACAGCACTCGTAACACTACAGGTGTGAACCGCAAGAAGTATATGGATACAGACGCAATCCAGTACCTCGATCACGAGTTCGCATATACATTCGAGCTTGCAGGTCACCACAAGGGTCTTCGCTGGGAGGCTGCTTACATCGCTCGTAAGCCATTCGTAGATGAGACTAAGTGGGAGGCTAAGGTAGGTGAGAATCCAAACTTCCAGCAGGCTTGGGGTTGGTACGTTCAGGCAGGTTACCTCCTCTTCGGCGGAAGCCAGAACTACGATGCAGGCGGAGCTAAGTACACTCGTACAAACAACGGTAGAGAGTGGGGAGACATCGAGCTCTGCGCACGCGTTGAGTACTGCGACTTGAACATGTCTAAGTATGTGATGGGAGGTTCAGCATATGCTTACTCACTCGGTCTTAACTTCCACGTGACACGTAACGTGAAGTTTGTCATCAACTACCAGTACAACGATCAGGACGTATTTGCTAACGGTAAGGGAGCTCAGGACGGAACTGACAAGACAGCTAAGAAGCCATACAGCACAGGCTACGATGCTAACGGCAATGTATGCGCATATCCAGGTGACATCCTTAACGGTGGTAGCGGAAATGGTATTGACTACCATATGATCGCTTGCCGTTTCCAGGTTGCTTTCTAATAGACACAAACCAATATTAACTAACATTTAAACACAAAAACATCATGAAAAAGTTTTTTGTACTCGCAGCTGCGGCTGCAATGGCACTCGTTGCATGTAACAAGGACAACCCTACAGTAGACGGTAGCGGCACAGGTAACGGTGGAAACGAGACTAAGGTAACAGGTATCGTTCTCAACGAGCTTTCAGGTGCTGACAAGTTCATCGAGCTTTACAACACAACTGACAAGGAGATCTCTCTTGAGGGTGTTTACCTTGTAAAGTATGACTCATCTAAGGATGGTGGCAAGTCTACAACTTGGACTGGTGCTGCAGGTATGAAGATCGCTGCTAAGGGTTATGTAGTTCTCGAGAGCTCTGATCTCGCAGATCCAGCTGAGGATGGTGATCCAGCATATGCATACGAGTCTGCAAACCACGTGTTCAAGGGTGGTCTTTCAGGTAAGAAGAACGTATTCATCGAGCTCTACAGCGCAGCTGACGAGGTACTCAGCGAGTTCAAGAGAGGTGAAGAGGGTGCAGGTTGGAACCAGGTATCTGGCTTCAATAACGACAAGAAGCACACATTCTCACGCGTACCAGACGGAACAGGTGAGTGGGCATACGCTGATCCTACAAAGGGCGCAGCTAACGGCGCTAAGGTTGCTGACATCGAGCAGGCTCCTGAAATGTAATTTTCAAACACTATAGAATCATAACGAACTATGGCAGAATTGAAAATCGGTGAAATCTCAAAGCCACGCTTTGAGTTCCGCTCATTCGGACAGTGCTTCTGCGAGGCACACAAGAGAATGGCTCGTCTTTCTGTTCCTGTTCCTGAGAAGGTTTGGGAGCGCGAGAGCGACGAGATCTACATCATCTCACGTAAGAACGACATCAACAACACAAAGATCCGTGACGGCAAGATGGACATCAAGACTTATGTCCAGACAGTTGACGGCCTCGAGCAGTGGAATCCTCTTATGAAGGGTGAGTTCCCTATCTCACGCGCTGTGCTCGAGAACGAGGTGTTCCCTGCATTTATGGTTGAGATGCCGGCTCTTGACAAGGATGAGTACACATATGATGAGTTCATCGCAATGGTCAAGGCTAATCCTGACCTTGCAGCTGTACGCGTGCACAAGCAGCGTTTCGGTTATATGGTGAACAACACTATCTGCGAGGTTGGTAACGTTCTTATCAACGGCGCTAAGGTGGTTACCATCAACTCAGAGTCTACTGAGATCGAGGATATCAAGAAGACCATCGCCGACTGCGGTCTCGAGGGCGTTGAGAATATCAACTACCTCCAGGCTATCAAGCGTGTGATCGGTATGTCTGACAAACCACTTGCAAACGAGTAATATCATGGCACAGGAAATCGAAAGAAAATTCTTGGTTGCAGGCGACTTCAAGTCGTTTGCAAAGAAGGCTACCCGCATCACTCAGGGTTACCTCAGCTCAGTTCCTGAGCGCACAGTACGCGTCCGCATCAAGGGCGAGAAGGGATTCATCACCATCAAGGGCATCGGCTCTGCAAGCGGAGCAAGCCGTTATGAGTGGGAGAAGGAGATCCCTGTAGCAGAGGTTGAGGAACTCCTCAAGATCTGTGAGCCAGGCGTGATCGACAAGACACGTTACCTTGTTGAGGCTGGCGAGCACACTTATGAGGTAGACGAATTCTACGGTGACAACGAAGGCCTTACAGTGGCTGAGGTTGAGCTTGCCGCTGAGGACGAGGCTTTTGTAAAGCCTGAGTGGCTCGGTGAGGAGGTTACCGGAGATGTGAAGTACTACAACTCTATGCTTATGAAGAACCCATATAAGAATTGGGCTAAGTAATATTCTGAAAGATTGCCACGTCGCTACGCTCCTCGCAATGACGTGTGGTAGAAATTGACGTCGCTACGTCATTGCGAGGCCTGAAAGGCCGTGGCAATCTTTTAAATTAACAACAAAATTATGACCGAACAGAACATTGAACAGCAGCAGGCATTCGATCCGCTGGATATGAATAATTATAAGGTGGAGAAACTCCCGAAGATGGAGAAGTCCGGATTCGAGAAGTGGATGGCCCGCCTTGGAGGCCCTATCGCGGCCCTTGTATTCATACTTATATATTGGGTTGTAGATATCCCTTTGTTTGACAATCTTGATTTCTCAACTCTGTCGAGCAAGGCGCAGGCAAGGCTCAATGTCATCGGCGAGGCTGCCTTCATCAGGGCTTGCTACGCAATGCTGGCGATCTTCTGTGCGTCAATCGTTCTTTGGATCACCGAGGCGGTGCAGAGCTATCTGACTTCGCTGATGGTGATTCTCGGTGTCATCTTGTGTGACGTGGTGACTCAGAAGGAAGCGTTTGCTCAGCTGGGTCATCCGGTGATGTGGCTCAACATCCTGTCGTTCGTGCTTGCCAGCATGCTGGTGAAGACACGTGTGGCAAAGAGGTTTGCTCTCTGGTTCGTGCTGAAATTCGGTAAGAGCGCTGCGGGCATATTCTTCAGTTTCCTCATCATCAATGTCGTCTTGTCGATGTTCATTTCCGCTACGACAGTCAAGGCGACTATCCTTCTTCCTATCTTTATGGTCGTGGCGGCTATCTTCGGGGCAAGCCAGGGCAACAGGAACAACTTCGGTCGTAACCTTGTGCTTCAGAACCTTTTCCAGATCAATATCGGCGCAAGTGCCTTTATGACAGGTTCGGGAGCCAACCTTCTTGCTGTATCCCTGCTTACAGGTGCATACAGCTCGGTTTCTCTGATATATGCGGATTGGCTTGTTGCAGCCTTCCCGCTTGCTATGATCCTCCTTCTCGTAGGTTGGTTCGTAGGTGTAAAGATAATTTTCCCTCTCAAGCCGGAGGAAAAGGTTCCTCAGATCCAGGGCGGTATGGAGCGCCTTCGCGAGGAGCTTGAGTCTATGGGAAAAGTGAAGTTCGAGGAATATAAGTCGATCGCCATCTTCCTTGGTGTGCTCATAATGTGGGTGACAGAGAGCCTGCACGGCGTTTCAGCCGAGGTCGTGGTGCTCATCGGTGCGATCATCGCCCTTCTGCCGGGTGTCGGCGTAGTCAAGTGGAATGACGTGGATATCCCTTGGCATCTAATGCTCTTCTCAGCAGGTGCATATGTCATCGGGTCTGGCCTCAATGCAACTGACCTTCCTTCAATGATGGTCGGCGCGGGTATGGATGCGCTCGGCATCACATCCCGGACTCCGTTCTTCGTTCTCTATCTCCTGCTTACTGGTCTTATGCTTTTCAGCGGACTGATATTCCAGTCCAAGAATATGAGAACTCTCGTATTCCTTCCTATCGCCATCGGTGTGGAGCAGCAGTTCGGCTTCCCGCCTCTCAGCCTCTCGTTCCCTGTGGCACTTTTGATTGAACACGTTTACGTGCTGCCGTTCAACAGCAAGCCGGCAGCGCTGCTATATACTACAAACCATTACAGCTGGAGCGACACCTTCAAGTTCGGTATCACAATGATGATCATCGCTTGGGTGATGATTCTTGTTTGGGGTGAGACTGTCCTCCATTGGCTCGGTTATACTCCAGGACTATTCTAATATGATATCGATAAACGCGAAGAAGCACGATAATTTTTCTGTTGAGTTCAAGTTCGGATTCAACTGTGTCGAAGACGGTGTGCCGGATGACTTTTCGGTCAACGCCTGGATGTTCGTTCCCAACAGCCTGGACATCAATTCGGAAAACTACGGAAAGAAGCAGTTCTACCGTGACATAAAGTCGAATGTCCGACTGATCACTCCGGTATATCTCCTGCGTGACATAGTCCAGGATGGCTCCCAGCCTCTGAATCTCCTTCGCAGTGCCTTGGAAAAGGTGGTGGAGAATCCTGTTCAGGAGCAGGATACATATGAATACCATCTGAAGATGTTTGCTGCCATCTTCAAGAGCGCCCTGCGCGATCAGGTGCAGCATATGCAGGATGCAGGGTCGCTTGATTCGGCGGAATATCTTGTGGAGGACTATATCTCCAATGCGGGCCTTGTGATGAAGAAGTTCAGGGAACTGTACAGGATAATCGACGTGCCGACTGTTCCTGAAAAGACCCGCAGTCTCTTCAAACTGTGCGACGAGTTTATGAGCCACGTGCTGGAACTCAGGACGATCCGACTGATCAGGAATGTGGATTCATATCCCGAGTCGCAGACACGCACGCACATACGCGAAAGGTTCACCCAGTTCCTCGTGAACGAGTATGCATATAAGAAGTCCAAGGGATACGGCGTGATGAACGGGGACCCTAAGCACGACAGGGAACTGGTGTATCACAGGGGAATGCTGAAGAAGTTCATTGAGAGTGAACTTTATATCCGTCTGGACAAGAAGAAGGACGGTGTCGCCATAGAACAGATATATTACAGCATCGCGGCCGGAGCGGCTATGATCTTTGCGACGGCGGTAGCCTGGATCACCCAGGTGAAATACGGCAACATCACCTGGCCTCTGTTTCTTGTGCTTGTGGTCAGCTATATGCTCAAGGACCGCATCAAGGACCTGCTCAGGTACTATTTCGCACATAAGCTCGGCAACAAGTACTACGACAACAAGGCCAGCATCACGATCGGAAAGAACCGTGTCGGTGAGATAAAGGAAGGATTCGACTTCATATCCAAGTCACGTGCTCCTGAATATGTCAGGAAACTTCGCGAGGAGGCGTCCGCTGTGGAGGATGAGTCAAGGATCTTCGAGGAGAAGGTTCTGCTTTACCGCAAAAGGGTGTCGATCGATGATGCCGCGTTGGCTGGAAATGTAGGATACCCGATGCGCGGAATCAATGAGATTATGCGTCTTCATCTGCACAGGTTCACTCACAAAATGGACAATCCTATGGTGCCTATCGATTCGATAGACGAGGAGGGACGCATCACTTCAAAGAATGTGGAGAAGATATATTACATCCATATTGTCTTCCAGCTCAGCCACGACGGTGAGAAGGAGTACCGCCATTTCTGCATTTCGATGACGCGTGACGGCGTGCTTGACATTGTAAACCATAAATAATTGTATATTTGTTTTCTGCGAAAGACAGGGGAGTTATTCTTCTGTCTTTCGTTTTTTTTGATTAAATTTGCCAAGATGTCGCCTTTCGGGCAGTCATTCTGGCATCAATTATAAAGAAATCAATAAAAAATAAATATTATGGCTTTCATTAACAGAGAAAACAAGTACAAGTGGGAGTTTGTCAATATGGGTGGCGCTTCACGCGTGAGAATCAGCTCAGGTGAGGATATCGCACATCTCGAC
>JAFYXE010000120.1 GCA_017546275.1 Bacteroidales bacterium
AACGGTACAGACAACTGGAATGCCATCTACAACGAGATCGACAAGGTTTACTACAGACCACGCGACTTCTTCATCGATGTAGAGAAGGTCGACGAGATCCCTTCTGAGGCTATGACATATGAGCCGCCTTACGTTCCTGGCAACCCATATCCGGAGAGCATCGCAGGTACATATGCATATGCTTATGACCTTACAGTCGGTGGAAAGGACGGTTCGATCACTGTGAAGGCGTTGACTGACCAGTATGCTACTTGGCAGCCGGCTGCAGAGCACATCAACAAGATGAAGAACGACAAGTACATCTTCACTGCAACAGGTACTGACGACAAGCAGAATGAGGTAGGTACAGTTACATTCGATGACGGTGGCGACGGTACTTGGGAGTATCAGTTGTACGATAATATGAACGGCAACAAGGAGTACAACGGTATCGAGCTCTACGGCTTCATCGCACACGACTCTTCTACTACATATGTATACGACAGAGCAGCCAAGACAATCACTTTCACAACACGTGGAAATGAATATGTCGTTGACTATCTGCTTCCAGGCGAGTATACATACCACGGAGGCAAGTGCTCTACCGACAAGGATTATACTTTCGGAATGCACTACGATATGGGATATACAGAGGCACGTGTAGAGGGATACTCTACAACTTCAAACGGATTCTCACGCCACTATGTATGGGCACGTGACTGGGTCCTCTATCTCAAGCAGCAGTAATTGAAATACAATAACTATTAACATAATCAAAAACAACTGAAATGAAAAGATTTCTTTCTATGCTCAGCCTGGTTATCCTGGGCTTCGCAATGTCGTCGTGTACTTATGACGATACAGAACTGAGGGAGTCTATCGAGGATCTTGACAACAGAGTCAAGACCCTTGAGACCCTTTGTACTGAAATGAATTCAAACATCAATGCATTGGCAGACCTCGTTACTGCATTGTCTGAGAATGACTACATCGTGAGCGTGACTGCTCTCGTCGAGGACGGCGTTGATGTAGGTTACAAGCTCGTTATGAAGTCTACCAAGGTAATTTACCTCTACCACGGCAAGGACGGTAAGGACGGTGCTGATGGCGCTGACGGTAAGGACGGTGTCGACGGTACAGACGGTAAGGATGGCGTTGACGGTACAGACGGTAAGGACGGCGAGACTGTGGTTCCTGTACTCGGTACCAAGCAGGATACTGACGGCATCTACTACTGGACTCTCGACGGCGAGTTTGTTGTCGATGCAGAGGGCAACAAGATTCCTCTTACAGCTCCAGGTGAGGACGGCGTGACTCCGCAGCTCAAGATCGAGGACGATATGTGGATGGTATCTTATGACAACGGCGCTACTTGGGAGCCTATCGGAGCTGCTGTAAGCGTTGGTATCAAGGACGTTCAGGAGACTGAGGGTGCGCTTGTGATCACAATGACTGACGGTACTGAGCTTCGCATTCCTATCGGAAGCGGTCTCAAGGTTTCTCTCGGTGAGTTCGACGCTGCAACTCTCAACTACGGTACAGACCTCGTTATCCCTTATACAATCGAGGGCGCTGAGGGTGATGTAGTAGTATTCCTCCTTAAGGAAGGTGCAGCTTTCGAGGCTGAGCTTGTAGAGGAGACTGCAGTTTCGGGTTACGTTACTGTAAGCCAGCTTGTAGACGACACTAAGGAGTCTAAGGGCAAGATCGGTATCTTCGCTGTTGCTGAGGACGGTACAACAGTTTCACAGGCTGTAAGACTCGTTTCAGGCGTATTCTACGCTGTTGAGGGCAGCCAGGAGAGCTATGCTGTCGAGGCTAAGGGTGGCAACGTTGAGTTCAAGGTTGCAACAAACACTGCATTCGAGGTTACAGTAGGCGCTGAGTGGATCACTTACGTTCAGACAAAGGCTGTTGAGGAGAAGACTCTCACTTTCGCTGTTGAGGCAAATGAGGGCGAGGCTCGCGAGGCTTCTGTAGAGATCGTTGCAGGTGAGACTGAAATCACCTTCACTGTAGCTCAGGAAGGCGGCTATGTTCCAGTTCCAGACGAGACTCTCGTAGGTAACTACCTCGTTACATTCCTCTGGGTATACGGCGGTACAGGTCCTGAGTACGGCGGAGGCGGCTGGGTCGATATGCACAACAAGACCTGGTGGTTCGATGAGGAGACCGGACACGGTATCTACGCTGAACTTGACAACTATCTCGAGTTCACTCTTGACGGATGGAATGCAGACAATACTCAGAGCACAGGTAAGTGCGTAAACTGGGCAGGTAAGGACGGCAAGAACTGGGACACTTGGTTCTACAACAACTACAACTCTTCTAAGGGCGAGTATCGCAACCCAGACGCTCCAAAGGACGGTTCTAACTTCTATCGTCAGATTCCTATCGGAGAGAGCACTTGGGTACGTGACTACACTGTAACTCCAAACACTGTGACATTCACAGACGCTGAGGGCAAGAAGACAGTTGTCGAGCTTTACGATGAGGCTTATACATTCGTACCTGGCTACAACGACAAGAATGCGGCTAACAACACAAGAACATTCCCAAGAACAGGCGTCAAGTCTCCTATCTCTGGCGTTAATGAGGACTGTACACTTTCATTCCACGCTAAGCTTACAGGTGGTGTTGACAACTGGGACAAGTCTTATACTGAGGTCGACAAGCTCTTCTACAGACCACGTGATCTCGTGATCGACGTTAAGAAGGTAGACGAGATTCCAGCTGAGTCTAAGACAACTGAGGCCAAGTGGGTTCCTGAGTTCCCAGAGGAGGAGAAACCAGCTACTCTCGCAGGTACTTACAAGTACAGCACTGACTTTACAGTAGGTGGAAAGGATGGTTCAATCACAGTCAAGGGTCTTACTGACCAGTATGCTACTTGGGAGCCTGCAGCTTCTAAGGTTAAGCTTATGAAGAATGACTGCTATACATTCACTCCTACCGGTACAGATGCAAACGGCAATGAGACTGGTACCGTTACATTCGATGACGGCGGTGACGGCACTTGGGACTTCAGCGTATATGACAATACCAACAACAACAAGATGTATGATGCAACTGAGTTGTATTGCTTCATTGCACAGGACAATACAAGTACTTATGTGTATGATGCAGCAGCAGGTACAATTACCTTCACAACTCGTGGTAAGGAGTATGTTGTAGATTATCTCCTTCCAGGTGCATATACTTACTCTACCAAGGCTGTGACAGTGCCTTCAACAGCAACATTTGCTATGCACTATGATATGGGTTACACAGAAGAGCGTATCCCTGGCTATAGCAACACATCTAACGGATGTGCACGTCACTATGTATGGGCACGTGATTGGGTCCTCTGCCTTGTTCAGCAGTAATCCTTTACACATATAAATTCAAAAGCCGCATCATTGATGCGGCTTTTTTGTTATCTTTGTCAGGATTGAACATAAACGATTGACATATGAAAAGAATCTTATTGGCTGCTTTCGCCTTGATTTTGGCAGTTGCGGCATCTGCAAAGAACTACGGTTGGGACACTGAGATCCTGTATAAAGGCTCTCCTGATGCCTATACAGACAAGATGTGCCGTCTTGACGTTGCATACGAAAAGGGAGGAGAGAATCGTCCTGTGATCGTATGGTTCCACGGAGGTGGACTCACAAGCGGTTGGAGACATATTCCGGATGCACTCCGCCGCGAAGGTGCGATTGTGGTCGGCGTGGGTTACCGTTTCGTGACAGAGGTTTCTCTTGCAGAGACTATCGATGATGCGGCAGCGTCTGTTGCCTGGGTGTTCCAGAATATCGAGAAGTATGGCGGTGACCTTTCGAAGGTATATCTCGCAGGTCACTCGGCAGGTGGATATCTTGTGAGTATGCTTGGCCTTAACAAGGCATACCTTGCAAAGTACGGCATTGATCCGGACAAGCAGATCAAGGCTCTCGTACCATACAGTGGCCAGGTGATCACTCACTTCGCCCAGAGACAGAAACAGGGCATCGCAAACCTTACTCCTACAATCGATGAGTTTGCGCCTCTTTTCTATGTTCGTGGAGATGCGGCGCCGATGCTCGTGATCTCAGGCGATAGGGAAGTGGAACTCTTCGGACGTTATGAGGAGAATGCATATTTCGTGAGAATGCTTCGTCTCAACGGACACAAGAATGTGACCTTCTACGAGGTTGACGGATTCGACCACGGCGATATGGCGGAACCTGCACACCTCCTCCTCCTGAAATACATCAGAAACAACAAGTAAAAAATAAAGGCCATCAGTTACGGAAGTACTGATGGCCTTATTGTTTGATGTGCTTTCGAATTACTTCGCTGCACGTCTGATTTCGAGTTCGCTCTGGATCTCCTTCATCTTCTTGGTAGTAAGAGGGTAGATTGAAATGAAGAAGAGCGACAGACCTGCTACAACTGCAGGAACGAAGCTCATAAGGGCTCTTACCCATACCAATGCAGACTCGGTCTGTACTGCCGAAGCCTCAGTGCTGAAGCCGATTGCTGCGAGGATTGCAGTTACAGCAGAACCTCCGATAGCGCCTCCGAACTTCTGAGCCATCGACGATGACGAGAAGATGAGACCTGTAGATGAAGTGTGGAACTTATGCTCCGCAAAGTCTGCGATGTCAGCATACATACTCCATACGAGAGGGGAGATGATACCGGTGAGGATGTTGATCATCACCTGGAGAAGCATCATTACCCAGTATCCGCCTGATGTGAGCGGCACGAAGAAGAAGAGGCAGCTGAATACGATCATAAGGATGAGCGCATACATATATGTGCTCTTCTTTCCGATCTTTGATGTGATGAACGGAGTCATTGCAACACCGGCCATATTCGATACCTCTCCGACAGCGAAGAAGATACCTGCGTAGAAGAGGAACTGTGTCGAGAAGATCTGGAGCTGTGCTCCGTCTCCGATCACGCTTGCGAAGAAGAATGGACCTGCAGTATATCGTATTGCAGAGAAGAGGTTGAAGAAAAGCACGCCGCCGAGGAGAATCCACCAAGGTGCATTTCTGAAGAGAGTCTTGAGGTCTGAACCTACAGAACTTTCCTTAGGCATTGTCTTTACAGTCTCTCTTGTCAACAGGAAGGTAAGGAGGAAGAGTACGAAGCAGCATACTGCAACTACGATCATAGCATACTGCCAAGATGAAGCTGCGTTCACTGAACTCTCGATTCCCTGAACCTTGTTGAAGAACTTGCAGAGAGGCTCCCAGCCTGCGAGCACTACGAAGCTACCTGCATATGCGAAGAACATACGGAATGATGAGAACACGGTCTTCTCGTCAGAGTCGGCTGTCATAACGCCGAGCATCGCTCCGTAAGGTACGTTGATGGCAGTGTACACAGTCATCATCATAATGTATGTGACATATGCCCAGATACGCTTTCCTGCGTATGCCATATCAGGAGTTGTGAAAAGCAGGATTCCGACGATAGAGAACGGAATCGCGATCCACAGCAGGTACGGTCTGTACTTGCCCCACCTTGTCTGTGTTCTGTCTGCGATGATACCCATCATCGGGTCTGAAACAGCATCCCATACACGTGTAACGAGCATAAGGAAGGTCGCATCCACGAGACTGAGTCCGAAGACTGTCGAGTAGAAGAACGGCAGATATGCAGTGAAGATCTTCCAGAACATCGAAGATGACATATCTCCGAATCCGTATCCGATCTTTCTGATAAGCGGCGCCTTAGGCGCCGCTGTCATTGTTGTGTTGTTCATCCTCTTTCAGGCTTATTTGAGGTTTCTGTCGATAAGTCTGTTAAGGCGCTTAACGCTCTCACCTGTAGTGAGTGCATCAGGCTCTGTATTCATACAGTAGTCAACGAGACGGTCAACTGTTGAAGTCGCAACGTGCATACGAGTGTCGCTTGATGCGTAGTAGATGTATACCTTGCCGTCCTCGTCAGCGATCCAACCGTTTGTGAAGAGTACGTTCATAACGTCACCGATGTACTCCTCTCCCTCAGGTACCATAAAGAATCCTGCAGGGTCTGCGATCATCTTTGTAGGGTCCTCGAGTGAAGTCATATACATATAGAGAACGTAACGGAGGCCTGAAGCGCAGCCACGTACACCGTGTGCGAGGTGGAGCCAGCCCTTGTCAGTCTTGATCGGATGTGGACCCTCACCGTTCTTTACCTCCTTGATAGTGTGGTAGTATCTCTGGTTGATGATCTTCTCCTCAGTTACAACTGCCTTCTCCATTGAGTCAACGAGTGCCCAGCCGATTCCGCCGCCGCTACCTGCGTCGATGAAGCCGTCCTGTGGACGAGTGTAGAGGGCGTACTTGCCGTCTACGAACTCTGGGTGGAGAACAACGTTACGCTGCTGTGACTTTGACTCGAGATCTGGAAGACGCTCCCAGTTCACGAGGTCCTTTGTACGTGCGATACCTGCTGCAGCTACAGCTGAAGAAAGGTCACCAGCTGGCGCATTAGGATCCTTGCGCTCTACGCAGAAGATACCGTAGATCCAGCCGTCCTCGTGTGCAGTGAGTCGCATATCATATACGTTGGTTGCCGGCTCGCCGTACTCTGGCATAGTGATAGGACGATCCCAGAAACGGAAGTTGTCCACACCGTTAGGGCTCTCTGCTACTGCAAAGAAAGACTTACGGTCAGCACCCTCTACACGTACAACGAGAACATATTTGCCGTTCCACTTGATAGCACCTGAGTTGAGGGCTGCGTGGATACCGTAACGCTCCATAAGATATGGATTAGTCTCCTTGTTGAGATCATATCTCCAGTGGAGTGGAGAGTGGTCTCCTGTGAGGATAGGGTTGGTGTAACGCTCGTAAACGCCGTTACCTTCGATCGGCTCATTCTTCTTTGTGATGAGAGCCTCGTGCTCTGCCTTAAGCCAGGCAAGTCTCTGCTCGAAATTCATAATTGTAGGAATTAAAGTTATTTAATTATAAAAACATCATCTGATCCAATGCTGCGAAAGCCTTGAAGTCTTCCACAGACTCGTGGCCCGGATAAGGGGCATAGAAATGGTGCTGCATTGTAGCGTCGCAGGCATTTCTCCAAAGGAGGACATATGAAACAGGGAAGTCCTTGATGGCAGGGTAGAGGACCTCTGTCCACCACTTCTCGTATTTCACGCCTTCGTATCCGGCCTCGGTTACAGCCATAAGCTTTCCGTGTGCCTTCGCGAACTCCTCTGTAAGTTCAAGGCAATGTCTTGTCCTTGCGACGTACTCCTCGTTCGATGTGAACTGATAGAAGTCGATTCCCACCATATCCACTACGTCATCGCCAGGCCATTTCTCGCCGAAATTGTCGTCAGTGAGTCCGCCTGCGTCAGGGGAGTAAGACCATACGAGGTGGTTGAAACCTCTTACGTTTGTCATATAGTCGTAAGTCATTCTCCAGAGAGCTACATACTGCTCTGTGGTACAGAGATTCTGTCCCCACCAGAACCAGTCTCTTGTATGCTCGTGCCAAGGACGGAAGATGAGAGGGATGAGATTGCCCTCCTCGTCCTTGATGGAACCGAGATAGTCGGCTGCCTTTGAAAGCCAGCCCATAAACTTTTCGTGGTTTTCTCCGCCAGGGAGGATCGATGCCACAACCTCAGTCGAAGTGTTGTCCCAGGTTGTGCCGCCTGTGAGTGGGTTCATAGGGTGCCAAGAGAATGTGATCACTCCGCCTCTCTTATGATGAGCCACTGCTGAGGCTCTCATCTGGTTGAAGTCATTCTTGTCGATGTTGAGCGGCGAGTCAAGCTCGATTCCGCCGAGATCCATTCCGTAAAGGGCAGGAAACTGTCCTGTCACTTCCTGTACGTCAGATCTGTCGTATGCCGCCTCATTCTCCTCTACCTTCCAGTAGTGTCCGTAAAGATAGGTGTCCTGGTGGCCGAACATAATCTCGCCCTGCTCGATATGGTTGCCGAGGCGCTCGATAAGCGCTTCTGCCGGTGTCTTTTCCTGTGCTTTTCCGCAAGCCGTAGCTGCAACTGCTGTAGCAATCATTGCCATTGTCTTAAGTCTTTTCACACTAGTGCGTATTTATCATTATATCTCTGCAAAATTAATATTTGAGCAAGTGTTCTGCAAATATATATTTGTCCTTTGATTATACTTTTTTGAAAAGGGTTTCCTATCCAAATCATTTTTATATATATTTGCGAAAAACACGTAATACCTATTTCAATAATGAATACTACAACTGCAGAACTGCTCGCTGCCAAGGGGCTTGCGGCTGAAATGAAAAAGGAACTGACAGACAACATTCTGGCCTACTGGATGAAGAATATGTGCAATCCGGACGGTGGCTTCTACGGACGCATCAGCGGTGAGGAGGTGCTTGATCCTTCTGCACCTGTCGGCAACATTATGACAGCCCGTATCCTCTGGACATTCGCTTCTGCCTACAGAGTACTCGGCAACCCTGAGTACCTCGAGATGGCCCTCAAGGCAAAGTCTCTTATCATCAATCATTTCTATGATGCAGAGTACGGTGGAACATACTGGTCTCTCAATGCAGACTACACTCCGCTCGACACAAAGAAGCAGATCTATGCAATTGCCTTTACAATCTACGGACTTGCCGAGCTCAACAGAGCTACCGGCGACGAAGAGGCTCTTGACTATGCAATCAAGCTCTTCCACTCTATCGAGGACCACAGCTTCGATACAGAGAAGGACGGATATTTCGAGGCGTTCACCCGCACTTGGGAGCCTATCGAAGATATGCGTCTGAGCGAGAAGGATGCCAACGAGAGCAAGACTATGAATACTCACCTTCACGTAATCGAGGCCTACACCTGCCTCTATCGTGTATGGAAGGATTCACTTCTCGAGGAGCGTCTCCGTGGTCTTATCAATGTATTCGACAAATACATCCTTGCAGAGAACGGCCACCTCAAGCTCTTCTTCGACAATGACTGGAACTGCAGCTATGACATCTTCTCTTACGGCCACGACATCGAGGCTTCCTGGCTCCTTCACGAGTCTGCACTCGTACTCGGAGACAAGGATGAACTCGCAAAGGTAGAGGCAAGAGTGCCTTCAATCGTGGCGGCATCTACTGAGGGCTTCACTCCTGAGGGAGGTATGATCTACGAAAAGCTCGGCGACCATATCGACGGAGACCGTCACTGGTGGGTGCAGGCTGAGGCTGCTGTAGGTTACTTCAACCTTTGGGAACACTTCGGCGACCAGTCTGGACTTGAGAATGCAATCCACTGCTGGGAGTACATCAAGAAGGACATCATCGACCGCAAGAACGGTGAGTGGGTATGGAGCATCAGACCTGACGGAAGTGTCAATACGGTCGAGGACAAGGCTGGCTTCTGGAAATGTCCTTACCACAACGGACGTATGTGTCTCGAAATCATCGAGCGTATATCATAAACAAAAAATGGTGACTCAATCGAGTCACCATTTTTCTTTTTTACTTTGTAACGTACATCTCAGGATGTTTTCCTACGAGGTGCATTTCCTCGTACATAGCCTGGATACGCTGCATATCAGCTCTTGCGTCATCGGTAAGCTCTACCTTGTGGCCACGGCTGATGCGCTTTGTTCCCCAGTCGAAATATCCCATATATACCGGACATCCGACCTCGCGTGCGATAGTGTGGAAACCTGTCTTCCAGCGCTTTACAGGCTTGCGTGTTCCTTCCGGTGCGAGGGCGAGGTGAACCACCTTCTTTGCCTTCATCTCCCTGATCACGCTGAGAACTACATTGCTGCCTCTCTTTCTGTCGACCGGAATTCCTCCGAGCTTGCGGAGAAGCCATCCGAGAGGTCCCCAGAAAAGTTCTCCCTTGACCATACAATAAGGCTTTCCGCCCACTGATGTGTAGTAGAGGTATGAGATTACAAAATCCCAGATAGAAGTGTGGGGCACTCCAAGAATGATACATTTGTCCTCTGGTGCTACCGGGTCAACCGCAGTCCAACCCAAAACGCGGAGTAGCCATCCGCAGAATTTTTTCCACATAATATTAGATGTTAACGTCTTCAAGTTCTGTTTCACTTCTGAGGTTGCAGCGGATGAAGTTCTGTCTGTCGATGGTATTGTCTCCCATATAGAACTCCATAATCTCAGCAATCGACTCCTCGTCGCTGAGCTTCACGCGGTCGAGTCTCATATTCTCTCCGATGAAGTCTACGAACTCCGATGATGATATCTCTCCGAGACCTTTGAATCGTGTGATCTCCACTCCTGTCTTGAGCTCCTTCACAGCCTTCTCCTTCTCGTCGATGTTGAAGCAGTAGCGGATCTCCTTCTTGTTCTTCACACGGAAGAGCGGAGTCTGGAGAATGTGCACGTGTCCACGACGGATGAGGTCCGGATAGTATTTCATAAAGAATGTGAGCACGAGCATCCTGATGTGCATTCCGTCGTCATCGGCATCGGTTGCGACGATGATCTTGTTGTATCTCAGGTTGTCCATATCGTCCTCCACTCCGAGAGCGTTCACGAGAAGGTTGAGCTCTTCGTTCTCCGCTACCTTCTTGCGGCTTTCCTTGTAACAGTTGATAGGCTTACCTCTGAGGCTGAATACAGCCTGGGTCTCTGCCTTGCGTGCCTTTGTGATGGTTCCGCTCGCAGAGTCTCCCTCGGTGATGAAGATGCTGGTGAACTCGGCAAGTTCCTTCTTCGCTGCAGGAAGCTTGTCGTTGTAGTGGATCTTGCAGTCGCGAAGCTTCTTGTTGTATACGTTCGTACGCTTGCTTCTCTCCTTGGTCTTCTTCTGGATTGTCGAGATCTCCTTGCGCTCCTGCTCTGACTCTGTGATCTTCTGCTGGAGGACAGGGATGATCTCCTTGTGGATATGGAGATAGTTGTCGAGGTTTGTCTTCACAAACTCGTTCACGAAGCTTCTGATTGTAGGACCCTGGTCATATGTGGTGTGTCCGTCCTCGCCTTCGATGGCGGTGTCCCACATATATGTAGATCCGAGCTTGGTCTTTGTCTGACCCTCGAAGTTAGGCTCCTGGATCTGGATGCTGATCGCTCCGATGATACCCTGACGGATGTCTACCGGATCGAAGTCCTTCTTAGCGAAGGTCTTGTAGAAGTCCTTGAGTGTCTTCGCGACAGCCTCTCGCATAGCGGCGAGGTGGGTACCTCCGTCACGTGTGTTCTGTCCGTTCACGAATGACGCGATGTTCTCACCGTAGTTGCTTCCGTGTGTCAATACGATCTCCACATCTTCACCGATGAGGTGGATAGGCTCGTAGAGAGGAGTCTCCGACATATTGTCCTTGATGAGGTCAAGGAGACCGTTCTCGGACTTGTATGTTGTTCCGTTGAAGTTCAGTGTCAGACCTTTCTTGAGGTATGAGTAGTTCTTCATCATAGACTCGATGAACTCCATACGGAAGGTGTAGCCTACGAAAAGGTGCTCGTCAGGAACGAACTTCACCATTGTTCCGTTCTTCTCCTTTGTCTCCTTCATACCGGAGTTGATGAGCTTTCCTTCCTTGAATTCACCGAAAGAACACATACCGTCACGGTATGCCTCTACGTAGAAGTATTCTGAAAGGGCATTCACCGCCTTGAGACCGACACCGTTGAGACCTACTGACTTCTTGTAGCCCTTTGTGTCGTACTTGCCACCTGTGTTGAGGACGCTTACCGCCTTCACAACGGAGTTCAAAGGGATACCTCGTCCGAAGTCCCTTACTGTCGCATCCTTATCTGTAACTGTGATCTGGATCTGCTTTCCGAAGCCTGCCGAGAACTCGTCGATAGAGTTGTCGACAACCTCCTTAAGGAGAACGTAGATGCCGTCTCCTAGATCATCTCCGTTTCCAAGTCGTCCGATGTACATTCCCGGACGTCTGCGGATATGCTCGACGCCTTCAAGCGTCCTGATGTTATCGTCTGTGTAATTTACAGTATTTGTATTCTCTGTAGCCATATTCATTTGATGACATAATCGCGCAAAGATACTAATTATTTTTTGAAAAGCCCTCGCTGAACCCGCGGTTTGGATAGTCAAAAAAAACTTTCTAAATTTGCCAGCTATTCTTAACCAAAGTAAATGAGACGAATACTTACAGAAATCGTCTGTATAAGTCTCGGGGCTGCAGCTTTGCTGAACTTGTCATCCTGTGCAGATGACTTGCATAACGAAGCGACTGAACCTTCCCGTTCATACGAGGTGGGATTCTATGCAGGAGGTCCCCAGACACGTACAGAAATGCTCCCGAACGGCTTGTCTGCCGTATGGGATGACGATGACCAGCTGGCCGTATGGGCGGTCGGTTCAAATGGCGCATATGTGCTCTCCAATCAGATATTCAATACATATGGAACTGATGGACAGCGCGGTTTCTTTACTTCCGTTCTTGGAAGTGATATGCCTCAGGACAATTACACCTATTATTGTTGTTACCCTGTGCCGACAGCAGTGAGCGGTACATCTGTCACTTTCAATCTTCCGTCCGTGCAGGACGGCAAGGTGACCGGAGGTGCGGATATAATGATTGCCACTCCTATGGTACACGGTCCGTTGGCGCCTGTCGAAGATCCTGATGACCATTCTGTTATGAGAATGGAGATGAACAGGATGATGCATCAGTTCAGATTCTATGTCCCACAGGAGGACGTTCTCCTCGGCGATGAAAAGATCGAGCGCATCCTTATGACTTTCCCTACTGCGGTTGCCGGAAATGTTACTCTGGATCTTGCTGATATTCAGGCTCCTTCACAGTTGACTGACGGCCAGACTTATGTCGAAATGAATCTCTCACAGCCTATCGGAGTGTCGCGTAGTCAGGATATGGAATATGCCTGCCTCGCAATGGCACCTGTACAGTTTGAGCAGGGCCAGTCCCTCCAGATCGTAAAGGCGCTCACAGATGACAAGATCGCATTCTTCGATCCGATTGACCTCAAGGGAAAGAAGTGCGAGCCTGGTCACTCGACTCCGGTAATGCTCAAGGTAAGGGAACTGGTTGACTATGCCGGTATCATCTACCTCAGGCTGGACACCAACAACCTCGGCGAAAATCCTAGAAAAATCACCTTCACGGCTCCTGCAGGATGCAACTGGGGAGACGGTGGAAGCAATGTCTATGTATACGATCCAGGCCGTGAGATCCAGGTGGGCGAGACTATCGCCATCAAGTTCGAAACAGATGTGGAGGCTTACAAGGCATTCAGCAATCAGGTGATCAACGTGACATATGATTCGGACAATGCTCTGATGAGCGAGACTCTCACAATGCCGTCGATCGACAGACAGGGCACAACATCATTGTCCCTCACAGTCCCTTATCTCTTGTTTGAAGACTTCTCCTGCATATATGCAGAAGGCGAAAGCTATGGCGACAACAGTTATGCACAGGAAGACAGAGATCAGCCGGGCAACAGCCTTGACGGATGTATGTCGCATACCGGATGGAATGCTTCAAGATATTG
>JAFYXE010000121.1 GCA_017546275.1 Bacteroidales bacterium
CCCCAAATGCCACCTTCTTTCCAACTCCTACGGGAAACAGGAAGGACAGGCAACGGAGGCAGCAAGGTACGGAATATGCTCATTGTATGCGTCTGGGAGTCGGTTCCAGTTGCTTTTGAGTGGTAAAAGTGTTAAATTTGAAGTTACGATCAGGCGCTAGAGGCGCAGAAATGACACACACATTATGACAAAAAGAGTAGTAATTACCGGAATGGGCGTTATTTGCCCGATCGGAAATGACGTGCAGACATATTGGAGCAACCTTCTTGAAGGTGTCTGCGGAATTGACTTCATCCAGTCCATCCCTACAGATGACCTTCCTGTGAAGATAGCCGGAGAGGTAAAGAATTTCAATCCGGCAGACTATGATATCGAGCCGGCATTTGCAAGAAAACAGGACAAGTTCACTGTATATGCGGTTGCGGCAGCGTGGCAGGCTGTAAAACAGTCCGGCCTGAGTTCCGCTGAGGACGGCAACATCGATCCGTTCAGGTTCGGAGTCTATGTGGGCTCCGGCATCGGTGGATTCTCGACTATGATGCGTGAATCCGAAAAGATCCTTACGGAGGGCTCTAGGTGGGTTTCTCCGCTTTTCATCCCTACAATGATATCAAACATCGCAGCCGGCAACATCGCGATCCGAAACAACGCCTGCGGTCCTTGCCTTCCGGTGGTGACCGCCTGCGCTACTTCGACCCACGCGATTGGCGAGGCCTTCCGTGCCATCAAGTACGGCTATGCCGACGCCATCATCGCTGGTGGCTCCGAGGCTGCGATTACCCCGCTTGCGATCGCTGGCTTTGCCAACGCAAAGGCCCTTTCGCGTGCGGAAGATCCTAAATACGCATCACTCCCGTTCAACAAGAACAGAGGTGGCTTCGTGATGGCCGAGGGCGCAGCGATGCTCATCCTCGAAGAGTATGAGCACGCGAAAGCACGCGGCGCTGAGATCCTTGGAGAAATTTCCGGCTATGGAAACACCTGCGACGCACATCACGTGACTGCTCCAAGACCTGACGGTCTCACGCAGTCGGCAGCCATCAGGGCGGCCCTCGATGAGGCCGGATACACATCGGATGATCTGCTCTACATCAATGCACACGGCACAGGAACTGCGCTCAACGATGTTTCCGAGACAGTGGCATTTAAACTGGCCCTCGGCGAAGACGCATACAAAGCGCACATCAGTTCCACAAAGGGCGCGACCGGGCATATGCTCGGAGCGGCCGGCGCTGTCGAAGCTGTGGCATCCGTCCTTGCGCTCAAGAACGGAATCATTCCACCGACCATCAATCTCGATGAGATCGAGCCGGAGTGTGACCTGAACTATACTCCTAACACACCGGTGAAGGCAGACGTCACTATGGCGGCTTCTGACTCGCTCGGTTTCGGCGGACACAACGGATGTCTGGTGTTCAGAAAGTATACGAATGAATAGAAACAATGGAGATTCGCTTATGAACAACATTGAAAAGATAGTAGAGCTTGTGGAGCGCAGGGATACTGCGCGCATCGGCGGCGGACAGAAGAGAATCGATGCTCAGCACGCCAAAGGCAAGCTTACGGCGAGAGAGAGACTCGATCTGCTTCTTGACGAAGGCAGTTTCGAGGAATTCGATATGTTCGTGCAGCATCGTTGTACGAACTTTGATATGGAAAAGAGCAAGTATGACGGAGACGGAGTGGTGACCGGTATGGGAACCATCGGCGGCCGTCTGGTATATGTCTTTGCGCAGGATTTCACCGTGAACGGCGGATCTATGTCGGAGACAATGGCTCAGAAGATATGCAAGGTTATGGATATGGCCGTGCGTAACGGTGCGCCTTTCATCGGACTCAACGACTCGGGCGGAGCCCGTATCCAGGAGGGCGTCAACTCCCTCGCCGGCTTCGGTGAGGTTTTCGAGAGGAACATCCTCGCTTCCGGAGTCGTGCCTCAGATCTCTGGCATCTTCGGCCCTTGCGCAGGCGGTGCCGTCTATTCTCCGGCGCTGACCGACTTTACAGTGATGATCAAGGATACATCCTATATGTTCCTTACAGGTCCTGGAGTGGTGAAGGCCATTACAGGCGAGGAGGTGACACAGGATGAACTCGGCGGGGCGAGCGTGCACGCGAACAAGAGCGGCGTGGCGCATTTCGCCGCGGAGAACGAGGTGGAAGGCATCGAGACCATCAAGGCCCTGTTCAGCTTCCTCCCTTCAAACAACCGTGAGGAGGCACCGTTCGTGGAGACTTCGGATTCACCGGGACGTTACGATGACTCGCTCAACGAGATCATTCCAGACAATCCGAACAAGGCATACGATATGTACAAGGTCATCGGAAGCATCGTGGATGACGGCCGATTCCTTGAGGTGCACAAGAACTGGGCGAAGAACATCATAGTGGGATTCGCGCATATGCACGGACGCTCTGTGGGCATCGTGGCAAACCAGCCTAAGATTCTCGCTGGCGTGCTCGACATCAACGCTTCGCGCAAGGCTGCGCGTTTCGTGCGCTTCTGCGACGCCTTCAACATCCCTCTCGTGACATTGGTGGATGTGCCAGGCTTCCTTTGCGGAACGCAGCAGGAGTACGGCGGCATCATCACCCACGGAGCGAAGCTCCTTTATGCATATGGTGAGGCGACTGTTCCAAAGGTGACAGTCACTTTGAGAAAGTCATATGGCGGAGCGCATATCACAATGAGCTGCAAGCAGTTGCGTGGAGATATCAACTACGCTTGGCCGTCTGCAAGCATCGCTGTGATGGGAGCCGGAGGAGCTATGGAGATCCTTTATTCAAAGGACCTCAAGTCGATCGAGGATCCGGAAGAAAGGGCACGTGTGGCCGAGGAGAAGAAGAAGGAATACAACGATCTCTTCTGCAACCCGTACACCGCAGCAAGCTACGGCTACATAGACGACATCATTGAGCCGCGCAACACACGCTTCCGCGTGATCCGCGCCCTCGAACAGCTCGCAGGAAAGAAACAGTCGAATCCTTGGAAGAAGCACGACAATCTTCCTCTCTAACAGAACAGGTTATGGATAATCTTACAGCGGCAGTCATCGCTCTTGCATTGAAGCAGTATGTCGATGCAATGAAGCACGACAAGGAAAGCTACATCATTACCATCAAAAGGAAATAGAGATGAATGCGAAGAAATATACTATCAACGATAAAGAATTCAATGTTGCTATAAACTCATACACAGGCAGTTATGCTGAAGTGACCGTGAACGGCATCTTATATCAGGTGAAGATAGAGGATGCTCCGCCAGCTGAGCAGCCTTCGCCTGACGCAGTTGCAGTGTCTGCCACAGCGCCTGCAGTCGCTCCTGCCGTAAAGGCACAGCCAGCTCCGGCTCCCGTGCCGTCAGGCGACGCAAAGCAGGTGACCTCGCCTCTTCCGGGAGTGATCATCGGAATCAAGGTGAAGGCGGGAGATGCTGTGAAGGAGGGCCAGGTCGTGGCCATACTCGAGGCGATGAAGATGGAGAACGAGATTCAGGCCGAGTTCAGCGGCATAGTCGCTTCTGTGAACGTAGCAGAGGGTGAATCCATTCTTGAGGGCGCCCCAATAGTAACAATAGCATAATACAGTTATGAACGCATATATGTTTCCCGGACAGGGCTCCCAGTTTCCGGGAATGGCGAAGGAACTCTATGAAACCGATCCGAAGGCCCGCGAACTCTTCGACAGGGCGGACGAGATTCTCGGTTTCAAGATCACTGAAATAATGTTCAACGGCACTGCAGAGGAACTTAAACAGACCAAGGTCACCCAGCCGGCGATCTTCCTCCACTCTGTCATCCTCGCTATGTGCAGTCCGGATTTCAAGCCTGATATGGTGGCCGGCCACTCTCTCGGAGAGTTCTCGGCACTTGCTGCGGCAGGCGCACTCGACTTTGAAGACGGTCTCCGTCTCGTGGCAATCCGTGCCAGAGCTATGCAGAAGGCCTGTGAGGCCAATCCGGGAACAATGGCTGCAATCCTTGCCCTTCCGACAGAGAAGGTGGAGGCCATCTGTGAAGAGACAGAAGGTGTGGTCGTTCCGGCAAACTACAACTGCGAAGGCCAGATAGTTATTTCTGGTTCGGTGGAAGCTGTGTCTGAGGCTTCCGAGAAGATGAAGGCGGCTGGAGCAAGACGTGCTCTCATCCTCCCTGTGGGCGGTGCCTTCCATTCGCCTCTTATGCAGCAGGCTGCGGACGAACTTGCGGCCGGCATCGAGAGCGTTACATTCAAGGCTCCGGTATGTCCTGTATATCAGAATGTTACAGCCTTTCCTACAACGGATCCGGCGGAGATAAAGAAGAACCTTCTTGCTCAGTTGACCGCTCCGGTGAAGTGGACTCAGACAGTAGAGAATATGGTGGCGGACGGAGCGGACAATTTCGTCGAGTCCGGTCCTGGAAAAGTGCTTCAGGGACTGGTCGCGAAGATCGCGGCGGGCAAGGTTACCGTAAACCAATTGTAGAAGAATGAAGAAAGAGATAAAGTTCTCCCTCGTATATAGGGATATGTGGCAGTCTTCGGGAAAATACGTCCCGACTGTCGCACAACTCAAAGAAGTGGCTCCGGCGATCATCGGGATGGGCTGTTTTGACCGTGTCGAGACCAACGGAGGTGCTTTCGAGCAGGTGAACCTCCTCTTCGGAGAGAATCCGAACAAGGCTGTCCGTGAGTGGACCGCCCCTTTCCAGAAGGCCGGTATCAGGACGCATATGCTTGAGCGCGGCCTTAACGCATTGAGAATGAATCCGGTTCCGGCGGACGTCCGTGAACTTATGTATAAGGTCAAGAAGGCTCAGGGTGTCGACATTTCCCGTTCGTTCTGCGGCCTTAACGATCACCGCAACCTCCGCCTCAGCGTCGAGTACGCAAAGAAGGCGGGAATGATCTCTCAGGTTGCCCTTTCCATAACAAACTCTCCTGTCCACACTGTGGATTATTATATGGGAGTGGTTGACAAGGTGGTGGACTATGGCTGCGACGAGGTCTGCCTCAAGGATATGGCCGGCATCGGAAGACCGGCTTTCCTCGCTGAACTTACAGCCCGCATCAAGAAGAAATATCCTTCAATGACCGTGCAGTATCACGGCCATTGCGGTCCGGGCTTTTCACCGGTGTCGATGCTCGAGGTGGCTCGCGCCGGCGCAGACTGTCTGGACGTTGCCGTAGAGCCGCTTTCGTGGGGAAAGGTGCATCCGGACGTGATAACAGTGCGCGAGATGCTCCGGGCTGACGGCTTCGGCGTGAAAGACATCGATATGAACGCATATATGGAGGTGCGCAGCCTTACCCAGAAGTATATCGACGACTTCCTCGGCTATTGGATCGACCCTACAAACTCACATATGAGTTCTCTCCTCGTGGGCTGCGGCCTTCCTGGAGGAATGATGGGATCGATGATGTCAGATCTCAAGGGCTTCCACGGCGCGATCAACGCTTCGCTCCGTGCGCAGGGCAAGCCTGAACTGGCCGTCGACCAGCTGATGGTGATGCTTTTCCAGGAGGTGGAATATGTATGGCCTCGTCTGGGCTATCCGCCTCTCGTGACACCGTTCAGCCAGTATGTGAAGAACACTGCCTTGATGAACCTTATGAACATCCTTAAGGGTCAGCCTCGCTGGACAACCATCGACAAGGATACCTGGAATATGATCCTCGGCAGAATGGGGCAGCTTCCGGGACCTCTCGATCCGGAGATCATCGCACTTGCCAAGCAGAAGGGTCTGGAGTTCTACACAGGCAACCCTCAGGACGAGTTCCCGAACGAACTCGACAAATATCGCCGGATGATGGCGGAGGAGGGATGGCACTGCGGCGAGGACGACGAGGAACTTTTCGAGATGGCAATGCACGAAAGACAGTATCGCGATTACAAGAGCGGAGTGGCCAAGGAACGTTTCAACAAGGAACTTGCAGAGGCCAGGGCAAAGATCAGGGAACAGTATCCTGATGCGGAGCCGGTGCAGGCTCCGGTAAAGGGCCAGGTCCTCTGGAACCTTGATATGGACGATACCTCCTCGGCTCCTGTCGTCGGCACAGCCGTGACAGCCGATGAGCCTCTCGGATATATTCAGACCTACTACGGTCTGATCGAGATTATGCCTATGTCCGACGGCCACATCATCGCCACCTGCGCAAAGCAGGGCGACAAGGTCGCTAAAGGTGACATAATCGCATTTGTACGAAAGAAATAGTTATGGGACAGGAAATAGAAAGAAAATTCTTGGTGTCTGGCGAGTTCAAGCCGTTTGCAAAAAGGGTTGTGCGCATCGTTCAGGGCTACCTCAGTTCGGTGGCTGAACGCACAGTGCGCATCCGCGTCAAAGGTGACGAGGGCTTCATCACAATCAAGGGTATAGGCTCGGAAAGCGGCGCAAGCCGTTTCGAGTGGGAAAAGGAAATCCCGGTTTCGGATGCACTCGAACTGATGAAACTCTGTGAGCCGGGCGTGATCGACAAGACCAGATATCTGGTGGATGTCGGTGGCCATACCTATGAGGTGGATGAGTTCTACGGTGATAATGATGGACTTGTCGTTGCTGAGATAGAACTTTCTTCAGAGGATGAGGATTTCATCAGACCGGAATGGCTCGGCGAAGAGGTCACCGGTGATGTGAAGTACTACAACTCTATGCTTATGAAGCATCCATATAAGAATTGGCAGAAAACCTATGATAAACATTAACGCAAAGAAACACGACAATTTTTCGGTTGAATTCAAGTTCGGATTCAACTGTACAGAGGACGGTGTTCCGGATGATTTTTCTGTGAACACTTGGATGTTTGTGCCTAACAGTCTGGGCGTCAACTCGGAGAGCTACGGAAAGACTCAGTTTTACCGTGACGTCAAGTCGAATATCCGACTGATCACTCCGATGTATTCGCTCAGTGATATCGCTAAGGACAGTTCGCAGCCGCTCACTCTCCTTCGCAACTCTCTCGAAAGGGTGGTGCAGAACCCGGAGCAGGAACAGGATGCATACGAATATCATCTTAAGATGTTCGCGGCCATCTTCAAGAGCGCCCTTCGTGCCCAGGTGCAGCATATGCAAGACACCGTAACGCTTGATTCGGCGGAATCTATTGTTGAGGATTACATCGCGAATGTGAACCTTGTGCTGGAGAAGTTCAGGGGGCTCTACGGGATAATCGATGTACCTGCCGTTCCGGAAAAGACCCGCAGCCTCTTCAATATGTGCGACGAGTTTATGAGCAGTATGCTGGAACTCAGGACCATCAGACTGGTAAAGGCTGTGGATTCATATCCTGAATCGGAGACAGGTATGCGCATACGTGAGAAGTTTACACAATTCCTAGCCAACGAGTATGCATACAAGAAGTCGAAAGGGTATGGAGTGATGAACGACGATCCTAAGCACGACCGCGAACTTGTCCATCACAGGGGTATGCTCAAGAAGTTCATCGAAAGCGAACTGTACATCCGCCTGGACAAGAAGAAGGACGGAATCGCGATCCGACAGATATACTCCAGCCTTGCGGCAGGTGCTGCTATGATCTTTGCCACTGCAGTGGGCTGGTACACTCAGGTGAAATACGGTACGCTCACCTGGCCTCTCTTTGTGGCATTGGTGATCACTTATATGCTCAAGGACCGCATCAAGGAACTTCTGAGATTCTATTTCGCGCATAGGCTCGACAACAAATACTTTGACAATAAGGCTCGTGTCACAATCGGAAAGACTAACGTGGGCGAGATCAAGGAAGGTTTCGACTTCATAATGGAGTCCCAGGTTCCTGCTGAGGTCAGAAAGCTTCGCCATCAGGCTTCAACAGTTGAGGATGAGTCACGTATCTTTGATGAGAAGGTGCTGCTGTACCGCAAGAGGATGGTTCTCGATGATGCGGAACTGTCGAAAAATGACGACTATCCGTTATGTGGAGTCAATGAGATTATGCGTCTTCATCTGCATAGGTTTACCACCAAGATGGACAATCCGGTGGTGCCGGTAGATACCGTTCGTGAGGATGGATCAATCGCTTCAATGAACGTGGAAAAGATATATTATATCCATATCGTCTTCCAGCTCAACCACGATGGAGAGCAGGCGTACCATCATTTCTGCGTCACGATGACTCGCGACGGAATTTTGGATATAGTAAAACAACAGTAACACTATATGATTTTTCTGTGAAAGGCAGGGGAGTATTCTTCTGCCTTTCATTTTTTTTGCCTAAATTTGCCAAGATGTCGCCTTCCGGGCAGTCTTTCAGACATCATTTACAGGAAAATCAATAAAAAATAAATACTATGGCTTTCATTAACAGAGAAAACAAGTACAATTGGGAGTTCGTCAATATGGGTGGCGCTTCACGCGTGAGAATCAGCTCAGGTGAGGATATCGCACATCTCGACGAACTTGATCCAAAGATGTGGACAGTTCTCTCTTGCCCTGTTACAGGACTTGAGATCGACGACAAGAGTCTTGCTTATATGGATGTTGACGGCGACGGCAAGATCCGTGTGAACGATGTTATCGCGACTTC
>JAFYXE010000122.1 GCA_017546275.1 Bacteroidales bacterium
ACGATTAAGTGCACACAGACGCGCTTCTCTTTCGTATTTTCCCCTTGAAACCTCATCCAGACCCTCATAAGTGGCATATTTCCTTACAAAAGGAAGATATCTCTCCTCATTTCGCATAGGAGAATTAGGATTGTAGAAATACCTCTGGCAGAAGAAGACCAAAGTCTCGAACACATTCGAAGTGTTGTCCTTCCTTTCACAGGCCAAAGCCCTGTCATACATCTTTGAAATAGCCTTTTCCGCAACTTCAGGCTGAGCCATATCCAGAACTGAAGTCCAGTCTGCGAACTTCTGCTCGACTGCAGTTATCCTTACGCCGCTCACAAGCACCGAATCAGAAGGATATGTACGCGAAGGATCTGTGAGTCCGTTCCAGTAATTGTATGCAAGGTATTCTACGGCTGCTTCCTGAGAGTCTATCATAGCAGGCAGCTGTACATCAGGAAAAGGCAGAGCCACAAACTGCTGCTCTGCCTTCTTTCCTTTGCAGCCCGCCACAAGGGCAAGGGCTGCAGCTATTACGATGAGATTAATTCTCATAACTGTGCTTTCCGACAACTGCCTGCGAGATGTTGATGAGGAAGTCACCCACCTTCTCAAGCTCTGCAAGGACGTCCATATAATAGACTCCTGTGAGGTAGTTGTAGCTGTCGCTCTCGATATTGACGATATGCTCCTCGCGAAGATGGTTGCGACACTCGTTGATGTTGTACTCGCAGTTCTCCGCACGTGCGATATCCTTGAGGTGATCCTGCTTGAGGTTGTCGATCATTACATCGTAAGCCTTCTGCACGAGATCCATCATCTTGTTGAGACGGTCAAGAATAGTCTTGTCGAATACCTTTGAGTGTACGTTCTTTCTCTTGAGGATACGTCCGATAGACTCGCCCGAATCTCCGAGAGACTCCATCTCGCCGATGATCTTGTACATAGCCTTCACCTGATCGGAAGCCTCCTGACTGATCTCGTTCTTCGATACCTCATTGAGATATGTAGCGATTTCGTACTCGATTCTGTCAGTGATCTCCTCGTACTTGATGAGCTTGTCGTTGAGTTCATCGAACTTCTGAGGATCCTGCTCGTTGATTGCCTCACGTACATAACCGAAACCGTTGCGGCAGATCTCAGCGAAGTGGATCAGCTCAAGCTTAGCCTCCTGGAGAGAAAGTTCTGCAGTGTGGAGAGGACCTCCTGAAATGTATTTGAGTCTGTATACCTCAGTCTCACCCTTCGGCTCCTTGACAAGCCAAACTACTGCCTTCTCGATGAGTGGAGTGAACCAGATGAGAACGAGAGTGTTGGTTACATTGAAGAGGGTGTGAAGCATCGCGATTCCGTAAAGAAGCGAGTTCTTGTACATCTCGACCATCTCTACATCAGCCGACTCTGCACCTGTTGCAATCGCAGCAAGGTGTGTACTTGCGGCCATAGGGTTGTAGAAGTCGAGGCCTTCCATAATGACGCAGATAAGCTTCACGATAGGGCCGAAGACCGCGAGAACCCAGATAACTCCGATGATGTTGAAGATTGTATGTGCACGGGCTGCTCTCTTAGCTGAAGTGTTTGCTACTGCAGCAGCGATGTTTGCTGTGATAGTTGTTCCGATGTTCTCACCAAGCACCATTGCAACAGCAAGCTTGAAGTCGATGAGGCCGGATGCCGCGAGGAGCATTGTGATGGCCATTGTTGCGCTGGAAGCCTGAAGAACGATTGTGAGGACAGCACCTGCGATGAGGAAAAGGATGATAGAACCGAAACCGAAGCCGTTGATGCTTCCGAAGAAGTTCATCATTCCTGTCTGATACTGACCGAGGATCTCATTCGAGCAGTCCTTCATAAATGTAAGACCCACATACATCACTGCGAATCCCATAAGGAACTGACCGACATTCTTGAGAGATGCCTTCTTGGAAGAGTGGAGAATAAATCCGAATGCCATCATAGGTACCGCGAAGAGTGCGATGTTGACAGAGAATCCGAGAGATGTGATCCACGCTGTCAAAGTGGTACCGATGTTTGCTCCCATAATGACGCCGATCGCGTTTCCGAGAGTAAGGAGACCTGCATTCACGAAGCTCACAACCATAATGGTTGTTGCAGAAGAAGACTGCACAAGGCAAGTCACTACAGTTCCGGTAAGTACACGCTTGAATGCATTTGAGGTCATCTTGGCCATAAATGCCCTGAGACGGTCTCCAGCAGACTTCTGAAGTCCTTCACTCATAAGAGCCATACCGTAGAGGAACATTGCAAGTCCTCCTAAAACGGACAGCACATTAAGAATAGTTGTCATATAGAATTTGGTTGTTTATTTGCTTAACTAAATAGGCGAATAAGTCACAAAAATATAAAAAAATATTAGATTTGCGCGATGAATCTGATAAAAAGAATACTGCTTCTGCTGTCAATCCTTATCCCGTCAGCGCTTTCCGCACAGTTCTATGTGACCGGTGACGACCCGGGCAGACTGAAGTGGAGCTATATGGATACGGAGTCATTCCGCATCATATATCCTCAGGGAAGCGATTCTTTGGCGAGAGTCTACGGAACCCAGCTTGAAAGATATAAGGTACCTGTCTCGCGCACTACCGGCTATATGGTCGGCCAGGGCGACGGGAAGCTTATGCCTGCCGTTATGCATACATACAACACCGCAAACGGCTCTGTGGCTTGGGCACCAAGAAGAATGGACCTCTTCACCGTTCCTACAGCATACGATCCCGAACCTCTGCCTTGGGCCACAATGCTTTCCGTACACGAAGGCAGACACGTGACACAGATGCAGTTCGGTATGACCCAGACACAGAAGGGATTCACATACGCCTTCGGAGAAATGTGGAACATCCTCGTATCCATACTTTATCCGCTTATGCACTACATCGAGGGAGATGCCGTCGTCGCCGAAACAGCCTTCACTCAATCAGGCCGCGGAAGGACTGCAGATTTCCTCAATTACTATAGGGTAGCATTCGATCAGGGAGACTTCAGAAACTGGAGCAGATGGAGATACGGCTCACAGAAATATTACACTCCAGACTACTACGCACTCGGATATATGAACCTTGCTGGAACAAGGTATCTCTATGATTATCCGACAATTATGAAGGAAGGATACAACAAGTCCGCACGTAATCCTTTATATCTTGCTCCTGTAAAGAAGCTCACAGTACAGAAGGCCGGAAAGAAATTCAAGCAGAATTTCTCAGAGATCTGCGATACTATGAACGCCATCTGGAAAAGGGACGCAGACGAAAGAGCTCCGTTCATCCCGATGGAGGAGGTGAGCAAGACACCAAGGCACCATACAGACTACACCAACTGCCTTTCCGTAGGAGAAGATCTCTATACGGTCAAGAGAGGTTTCCTTATGAACCCGACACTCATCCGTATCGACGCAAAGGGTAAGGAACGTTTCGTTTCAAGATTCGCTTACGAGACATCCGAACTCAAATACAAGGACGGACGCATCTTCTGGACAGAGAGCATCAGCGATCCGCGCTGGAGTATGAAGGTGGATTCGAGGCTGATGAGCATCAACAGGAAGCGCGGCAAGAAGAGATATTTCACAGGAAGAAAAGAAATGCTCTTCAGCCCGTCATTCAGCGAAGACAAGATCGCATCTGCTCAGTATTACCCTGAAGGCGGTTCCGCCGTGAAGATCATTTCCGAGACCAAGGAAGTATCCATACCGGCTCCCGACTCTCTACAGATCGTCGAAACCGCCTGGATCGGCGATATGATCTACTGTACCGCCATTTCAGACGGAGGATTCGGTATATATTCTCTTGATCCGAGAGCGAAGGTCTGGGGTGTAACACTGGAGCCTCAACCGGTGAAGATCAAGGACTTCCAGAGTATCGGAGAGGAACTTATGTTCACTTCCGACAGAACAGGAGTAAATGAACTCTACCATCTCTCGCCAGCGTCAGGAGAACTCAGACAGAAGACCGTCCTCAGATACGGTGGAGAGGACTTTACATACAGCACAGACGGTAAATATCTCTACTATACATCCCAGACTCTGAAAGGAAAGAAGATATACCGCACACCCGTGGATTCGCTGATCGATGTCAAGGCGGACTTTACGGACAGATACGAATATGTCCTGGCAGAGGCCATCGCAAGGCAGGAAAAGGAGATTGCCCTTGAAATGGGTGCATCCAAGCCTGTAGAAGATGTGAAGGTGACCTTCACAGAGCCTGAGAAATACGGCAAGATGGCGCATATGTTCAACATCCACTCGTGGACTCCGGTCTATGTGAATGTGGACAACATTATGAATATGTCCTTCGACTACATCCACCAGGCGGCATCCCTCGGTGCCACTGCCATTATGCAGAACAGACTTGCAACAGGTGTGGGAGAATTCGGATATTCAGCACACAAGGATCCGTACAACAGGGAGAAGTGGAGACATTCCGGACATTTAAGATACACTTATTCCGGACTCTACCCCATCATCGAGACCAGATTGGATGTGAACGACAGAGCTGCAAGACAGTATAGCGTTCAGGCAGTCACAACCGGTGAGCAGACAATGGTCGGCATTTCTTCAGCCGAACTTGATATGCCGTACATCGACGGAAAAATCTCGACATATGTTCCTATAAACCTCTCGTCAGGCGGATGGAAAAGAGGCATCATCCCGCAGTTGAACTACCGCATTACAAACGATATGTTCAACAATGCGATCACCGTATGCACCATCCCTGAAAGCGGCTTCGGAAATTATCCTTTCGGCTCGGCATTCCTTGGTGTGACACAGGGAAAGAACACATTCAGGCACTATCTTTCAGGATCTCTCCGAGGATATATAACTCTACCTGTAACCAACTCCGCAGTCTATCCGCGTTGGGGTATCGGTACGGAACTCGGTGCTTCAGCTTCGCTTGAAAGCACCAGGTGCTTCTCCCCAATGGGATATGCCTATGTGTACGGCTACCTTCCGGGCTTCTGGATGGATCAGGGTATGAAACTGACCGTATGGCATCAGGCTGCTCTTGACAAAGACTCGTTCTTCGGTATGCCTGTGGTGAACGTTATGCCGAGAGGTCTGGCATCCGGCAGTTCGCTTACAAGCTGGATATCAATCAGAAACAGGTCCATAACCAAGTTCACTGCGGATTATGCGATTCCTCTCTATGTGGGAGATCTCGCCATCGGAGGTGGATTCTTCTATGTGAAGAGACTCGTGGTCACTCCACATTTCGACTATTCGATCACATCCAACCGTGAGCGTCTCTGTTCTGTGGGAGGAAGCCTGGTCTTCGATCTGAACAGTCTCCTGTGGCTCGGATGGCCGGTATCTATGGGTGTAACCTATTCGTATAACGGTCTTGCCGATTTCGATGCCATCAACGAGGCAAGCGGACTGGATCTGAAACGCAATTATTGTAATTTTGTATTTAACGTATCATTCTAAATATGTCAATCATCAATGAAGCACTTGCGCCTTGCAGCAAATGCGGGCAGCAGAACAAGGTAGTAATCTACAAAAGCATCAACATAGCTGACAATCCTGAACTCAAGGACAGAGTGAAGGACGGAAATCTCTTTTTGTGGGAGTGTCCTCACTGCGGACAGGTGAATCTCGCGAAGTATGAGACTCTGTACCACGATCCTGCAGCGAAACTTATGGTATGGCTCATCCCGGAGGGCGAAATTTCCGAGACTCAGATGAAGGCCATCACTATGCACACCAAGGCTATGGGCGGCTACACTCTCCGTCGTGTGAACGATATGGGTTCGCTTATGGAGAAGGTGCTTATAAACGAGGCTGGTCTCGATGACGTGGTGCTTGAAATGTGTAAGTTCGTGACCAAGATGGAGATGCTCCAGAAGAGCGTCGGCGCAGAGCAGAAGGAAGAGTTCCTCGCATCGACTTTCCACTTCTACCGCTCAGAGGGAGAGGGAGACGAGCGTATACTTACATTTATGTACGGTCTCGACGGACAGATGCTTGGCGTGAACATTGGCTGGAACGTCTACCAGGACTGCGCCGGTATCCTCGAGCGCAACCCTCAGATGAGACCGGAAGACGGCTTCTCCAAAGTCGACGCCGACTGGCTCAGCTCCAAACTCGCCTAGTCCATCAAGTAGGTAGGTTAGGTAGATTAGGTAGGTTAGGTGGGTTAGGTAGGTTAGGTGGGTTAACGACACCGCTAAAAATAAATAACTGATTATCAACACATTACAAAAGCCACTGTCTTTAACCCCCTCTTTAAAGGGAGGGTTTACGACGGTGGC
>JAFYXE010000123.1 GCA_017546275.1 Bacteroidales bacterium
GCCGTGACGGAGTCGGCGGAGCTACAGGTTCTTCAAAGGAGCACACAGAGGAGTCTCTTGAGACTTGCGGAAGTGAGGTTCAGAAGGGTAATGCACCTGAGGAGAGAAAACTCCAGAGACTTTTCCGTCGTCCTGAGGTGACAAAGCTTATCAAGAAATCAAATGACTTCGGTGCCGGCGGTGTCAGCGTGGCAATCGGCGAGCTTACCGACGGTCTTGACATCTACCTTGACAGAGTACCGGTGAAGTACAACGGACTCAACTCTACAGAGCTTGCCATCAGCGAGTCTCAGGAGCGTATGTCAGTTGTGATCGAGGCCAAGGACAAGGATGCAATGATGGCATACTGCGCAAGCGAGAACGTTGAGGTCACATATGTGGCTGACGTTACCGACAGAAAGCGTATGCGTATGTTCTACGGTGACAAGGTGATCGTTGACCTTTCACGTGAGTTCATCGACAGCGCAGGAGCAAAGCACTATGCAAAGGCTACTGTAGGTGCAGTCGAGCAGAAGAATCCGTTTGAGCGCACAGTAGAGGGTGACACTCTCAAGGACAAGGTGTTCTACAACCTCCAGGATCCTAACGTGACTTCACAGAAGGGTCTCATCGAGATGTTCGACTCTACAATCGGCCGTTCGACAGTGCTTATGCCGTTCGGTGGTATGCTTCAGACAACAGAGACTCAGGTGTCTGTACAGAAGCTCCCTACTGACGGATACACAGATACAGCGTCTATTATGGCGTTCGGTTACAACCCGTTCATCGCAAGCTGGAGCCCATACCACGGTGCTGCTTATGCAGTGGTTGAGGCGTGTGCAAAGGTTGTTGCAGCTGGTGCTTCATACGAAAAGATGCGCTTCTCATACCAGGAGTACTTCGAGCGTATGACAGACCGCAAGTCTTGGGGCAAGCCGCTTTCGGCACTCCTTGGAGCCCTCAAGATGCAGGTAGAGTTCGGTCTTCCTTCAATCGGAGGCAAGGACTCTATGAGCGGTACATTCGAGAACATCAACGTGCCTCCAATGCTTATGGCGTTCGGTATCACTACAGTTGATGCCGGTCAGGTAATCTCTCCTGAACTCAAGTTCGAGGGTAACAAGCTTTACCTCATCAAACATACACCGGAGGCTAACTATATGCCTAACGTAGAGCAGCTCAAGGCTAACTGGGCTTACGTTCACGAGCAGATCCAGGAAGGAAACATCGTTTCCGGTTACGCTCTCGGATTCGGTGGTATCGCAGAGGCTATCTGCAAGATGTCATTCGGTAACGGTCTTGACGCGAAGATCAAGGTGGACGAGAAGGAACTCTTCAACTACGGTTACGGTTCTATCCTCGTTGAGGCTGAGGATGCACTCGACTATCCAAATGCAATCCTCATCGGTGAGGTGACTGACGGCGAGGAGAGCGAACTCACAATCAACGGCACCAAGTTCGACATCTTCGAGCTTATGGCTGTGAACGGCGCGAAGTTCGCCGAGGTTTACCCTGACACAGCCGAGGCTTACCACAAGAAGCTCGTTCCTGCAGGAATGGAGGGTGTGAAGCCGCTCAAGGTGAAGAGATCCGAGATGAAGTACAAGGGCGAGCCGGTTGAGAAGCCTATCGCATATCTTCCTGTATTCCCTGGTACAAACTGTGACTATGATTCAGCCAAGGCTTGGCGCAACGCCGGTGCAGAGGTGCGTATGAGCGTGTTCTGCAACTTGACTGAAGATGACATCTTCAGGTCAATCGCTGAGATGAAGAAGAACATCGACGAGTGTCACATCCTTATGCTTTGCGGTGGATTCTCTGCAGGTGATGAGCCGGACGGAAGCGGTAAGTTCATTGCGAACGTTCTCAACAACAAGGACATCGCTGACGCTATCCACGCTCTCATCGACCGTGGCGGTCTTATCCTCGGTATCTGCAACGGTTTCCAGGCTCTCGTGAAGTCAGGTCTCCTTCCATACGGACGTCTCGGTCAGGTGACCAAGGACAGCCCTACACTCTTCCGTAACGACATCAACCGTCACATCTCACAGATGGTGACAACACGTGTCGGCACAACAAATTCTCCTTGGCTCAAGGATTTCGCCATCGGTGATCTCCACACTATCGCTGTGAGCCACGGTGAGGGTAAGTTCGTTGTGAACGAGGAGTTCGCCAAGGAGCTTTTCGCAAACGGTCAGGTGGCATTCCAGTATGTGGATCCTCTCGAGGAGGAGCCTACAATGGAGTCTCCATACAACCCTAACGGTTCATACTACGCAATTGAGGGTATCATCAGCAAGAACGGTCAGATCCTCGGTAAGATGGGTCACACTGAGCGTTATGAGGAGAATCTCTTCAAGAATATTGACGATGACACTCGCGAGCAGCCGCTCTTCCTGAATGCAGTAGCATATTTTAGAGGTGAGTAACAAAATGTGTAAGTGTAATAACAGTTATAGGGATGACAAGCTTCATCACGAGTGTGGTGTTCTTGGAATCTACGGTGTTGAGGATGCTGCAGGCCTGGCTTACTACGGCCTGCACGCCCTTCAGCACAGAGGACAGCAGGGTTGCGGTATCGTGACAGTGGACGCTGACGGAGATTTCCACAGAGTCAAGGGCGAAGGTCTCGTTACAGAGGTCTTCAACGAGGCTAAGATGGCAAAGCTTCCGGGCAAGATGGCCATCGGTCACGTACGCTACAGCAATGCCGGATGTAAGGGAACAGAGAACCTTCAGCCTTTCCTCTTCCATCACAATTCAGGTGACTTTGCGTTGGCGAACAACGGCCAGATCGTGAACTATCATCAGCTTCGTGATGAACTTGAGGACAGAGGAAGCCTTTTCCAGTCTTCTTCGGACGCTGAGGTGCTTGCCCACCTTATCAAGAAGCAGAAGTTTGAGAAGGATACACCGCGTATCTACGCACTCAAGGCTGCCCTGAATCAGATAGACGGTGCATTCGCCTGCGTGGTGATGACCGGCCGCCGTATCTATGCCTGCCGTGACAAGAACGGATTCCATCCGCTCGCGATCGGTAAGCTGGGCGAGGGATATGTAGTTGCCAGCGAGACCTGTGCGTTCGATGTGCTCGGAGCAGAGTACATCCGTGATGTAGAGCCGGGCGAGATCGTTACTCTCGACCACCACGGCATCCGCAGCCAGTTCTATGCAGAGACAGAACGTCACGCAATGTGCGCTATGGAGTATGTTTACTTCGCACGTCCGGACAGTGACATCGAGGGATGCAATGTGCATAACTATAGAAAAGAATCCGGCAGAATCCTTGCCAAAGAAGCACCTGCTGATGCGGATATCGTGATCGGTGTTCCTGATTCAAGCTTGAGTGCTGCCCAGGGTTATGCCGAGGCGAGCGGACTTCCATACGAGATGGGACTCATCAAGAGCAAGTATGTGGGACGTACCTTCATCCTTCCTACCCAGTCTCTCCGCGAGAAGGGTGTGAAGATGAAACTTTCACCGGTGAAGACTATCGTGAAGGGCAAGAGGGTAGTGCTCGTGGATGACTCGATAGTCCGCGGAACAACATCGCTCAAGATCGTGAAGATGCTTCGCGAGGCCGGTGCTGCAGAGGTGCACGTGCGTATCGCCAGCGCCCCTCTCAAGTACACTTGCTACTATGGTGTGGACGTACACACTCCTCAGGAGCTCATCAGCAACAGCAATTCAGTTGAGCAGGTATGTAAACTCATTGATGCTGACTCGCTTGCGTTCCTTTCGCACGAAGGTATGTACAAGGCCGGCAAGCGTCAGGACCTTTGTATCGCCTGCTTCAACCACCAGTATCCTACAAACCTCTATGAAGAGGAGAAGTAGCCTGTGGACGTAAAGAAGATAATAAGAAATTGGATGCTTCCCATCGCTATGGTGACGGGAGCATCCATTTATCTTTTATATCACATAATGCCGGAGCCTGTCCATATGGCAGGCCCATATCTGAAGACCGGCGTGGCGCTGTTCCAGCCTGTGCTGATCTTCCTGATGCTTTTTCTGACCTTCTGCCGAATCGAGCCGAAGGAACTCAAGCCGCATAGGTGTCACTGGTGGCTTCTGCTTGTCCAGGGAGGACTTTTCGTGCTGCTTGGACTTGTCACCTGGCTGGTGATGAGGCTGCTGCCGGTTTCCGGCGAAGGCTGGAGGGTGCTGATGGAGAGCGCTATGCTCTGCCTTATATGCCCTACGGCCACAGCTGCTGCAGTGGTGACCCGAAAGCTCGGCGGAGACGTTCCGGGAATCACTACATATGTGGTGCTGATCAACCTTCTGACGGCTCTTCTTGTGCCGCTTGTGGTGCCGTTGATCCATCCTCAGCAGGCTATGGATTTCTGGACAGCATTCAGCATCATCATTGCCAAGGTGTTCCCGCTCCTTATCACTCCGTGTCTCTTTGCGTGGCTGGTGAGGTATCTCTTCCCGAGACTGCACCGCCGATTGCTGAAATATCCGGACCTTCCTTTCTATATATGGGCAGTAGCGCTGACTCTCGCGATTACGGTCACTACCAAGTCTATCGTCAAGAGTGATATGTCTGTAGTGCTTCTTCTGGCGATGTCGTTGGTGTCGCTGGTGTGCTGTGCATTCCAGTTCGCAGCAGGCCGATATGTGGGCAGCCGATACAAGCCGAGAAGGCCGGATGCAAGCCCTGAGGTCGAGGCCAGAGGCAAGGAGGTGCGCAAGATCACGGCAGGTCAGTCACTCGGTCAGAAGAACACAGTTTTCGCCATCTGGATGGCCTACACATTTATGACTCCTGAGACAGCCATAGTGGGTGGACTGTACAGCATATGGCACAATATCTACAATACCTGGCAACTCCGCAGTGCCGGGAAATAATAGGCGGGCCTCTTTCCGGTCTCGCTTTCTTTTGTTAAATTTGCGGCTCGTTAATTAAAACCATTCTTATGAGCAACCAAAGGTATATGCAGCGTGGTGTTTCGGCGTCCAAGGAGGATGTGCACAACGCTATCAAGAACATCGACAAGGGAGTCTTCCCTAAGGCATTCTGCAAAATCATTCCTGACATTCTCGGTGGAGATCCGGAGTACTGCAACATTATGCACGCAGACGGAGCAGGTACAAAATCTTCGTTGGCATACCTTTACTGGAAAGAGACAGGTGACCTCAGCGTATGGAAGGGCATCGCTCAGGATGCGCTCATTATGAACATCGACGACCTTCTTTGCGTAGGTGCTGTGGACAATATCCTCGTTTCATCTACAATCGGACGTAACAAGCTCCTCGTACCGGGTGAGGTGATCAGCGCGATCATCAACGGTACAGACGAACTTCTCGCAGAACTTCGCGAGATGGGCGTTGGCGTTTATGCTACCGGAGGTGAGACTGCGGATGTTGGTGACCTCGTGCGCACAATCATCGTTGACTCGACAGTTACCTGCCGTATGAAGCGCAGCGATGTGATCGACAATGCGAACATCCGTCCCGGCGACGTTATCGTAGGTCTCGCTTCTTCTGGCCAGGCTACATACGAGAAGGAGTACAACGGCGGAATGGGCAGCAACGGTCTTACTTCGGCACGTCACGATGTGTTCTCGAAGTATCTTGCAGAGAAGTATCCTGAGAGCTATGACAAGGCAGTTCCGGAGGAACTCGTTTACAGCGGCGGCCTCAAGCTGACTGATGCTGTCGAGGGTTCACCTCTCGATGCAGGTAAGCTCGTCCTCTCTCCTACACGTACATATGCGCCGGTGATCAAGAAGATCCTTGATGCGCTCAGGCCTGAAATCCACGGAATGGTTCATTGCTCAGGTGGTGCTCAGACCAAGATCCTCCATTTCGTAGGCGACAACTGCAAGGTTGTGAAGGACAATCTTTTCCCTGTACCTCCACTCTTCAAGACAATCCACGAGCAGAGCGGAACAGACTGGGCAGAGATGTACAAGGTGTTCAATATGGGTCACCGTATGGAGGTTTACCTCGCTCCTGAGCACGCAGAAGAGGTCATCGCGATCTCAAAGAGCTTCGGTATCGACGCTCAGATCGTGGGCCGCGTAGAGGAGAGCGCAGGTACCAAGGAACTCATCATCCGTTCAGAATTCGGAGAATTCATTTACTAGAAAAGTTTTGAGCCACTGGCTCAGGTAAGTCCCTTTCCCGAGGAAAGGGATTTAGGGATAGGGTAACGTAAATAAATGCTCGAATGCATTTGTACAACCTTAGTTAGTGGGAAAACGTTCATAAACAGATAACAATAAAAGAAAGAAAACATAAGAGCATGAGAGCATTATTTTCAGTCTCAGATAAGACAGGCGTAGTAGAATTCGCCAGTCAGTTGGTCGAGCTCGGTTGGGAGATCATCGCAACCGGCGGAACTATGAAGCTTCTGCAGGACGCAGGACTTAAGGTAATCAACATCAGCGAGATCACAGGTTTCCCTGAAATCTGCGACGGACGCGTAAAGACATTGCACCCTAAGGTGCACGGTGGCCTCCTCGGTCGTCGCGACCTTGACAGCCACATCGCTCAGCTCA
>JAFYXE010000124.1 GCA_017546275.1 Bacteroidales bacterium
CTATCCAGGCTTCATACGACGAGGGCGTTACCGATGAGTTCATCAAGCCTATCGCTGTAACAGGTGCTGACGGCCAGCCTCTCACAAAGATCGAGGAGGGCGACGCAGTGATCTTCTTCAACTTCCGCAACGACCGTGCTCGTGAGCTCACAGCAGTTCTCACTCAGCAGGATATGCCGGAGTTCGGAATGCACACTCTTCCGCTTTACTTCTGCTGCCTCACTCCATATGACGCATCATTCACAGGTGTTCACATCCTCTTCGACAAGGAGAACGTACAGGAGACTCTCGGTGAGGTTGTATCAAAGGCAGGCAAGAACCAGCTCCGTATCGCCGAGACTGAGAAGTATGCACACGTTACATTCTTCTTCAACGGTGGCGCAGAGGCTCTCTTCGAGAACGAGGACCGTATCCTTGTAAACTCTCCAAAGGTTGCAACATATGACCTTCAGCCAGAGATGAGCGCACCAGAGGTTACTGAGAAGCTCGTTGAGGCTATCAACAGCGGCAAGAACGACCTCATCATCCTCAACTTCGCAAACGGCGATATGATCGGCCACACAGGTATCTACGAGGCTATCCGCAAGGCTGTGACAGCAGTAGACACTTGCGTTGAGAAGGTTGTAGAGGCTGCAAAGGCTCAGGGCTATGTAGTTCTCATCACAGCTGACCACGGTAACGCTGACTTCGCGGTTAACGAGGACGGCACTCCTAACACCGCTCACTCACTCAACGATGTTCCTTTCATCGTAGTGAACGCTGGTGACGAGGTCAAGGAGGTGAAGGACGGTAAGCTCGCTGACGTTGCTCCTACTATCCTCAAGCTGATGGGTATCGAGCAGCCAGCTGCTATGACTGGCCAGCCACTCGTTTAATCTTTGACTTTCAGCCTCAACAGAGGCTCATATAAACAATTCAGCCTTATAGACTCAGCAGGCATTGGCTCCCGAAAAGGGAGGGGACCCACGAAGTGGGGAGGACCTGCAGAGGATATAAGGCTGAATTGTTTTATTATCCTGGTCTAAAGGAACAGATCAGCGATGTTGAATGTGATGAAGGCTGCGACCCAGGCCAGGACAATGGTGTAGACTGCTGTGATGATGGCCCATTTCCATCCGCCGGCCTCGTTCTTTATGGCGATGAAGGTCGCCACACAAGGGAAGTAGAGGAGGATGAAGACCATATAGGCAAGTGCGCCTGCAGGTGTCACGGCATTGACCAAGGCCTTCTGGAGGCGGGTCTCAGCGGCCGACTCAGACGAAGGAGACGTTTCGCCGTCCGGAACGACAGCAGAGTCAGATGAGCCAGCAGAGCCTGAAGCGACCGGCTGATCATCAGCGTACATAACGCCGAGGGTGCTGACAACGAGTTCCTTTGCACCTACTCCGGCAACGATGCCGACTCCCATCTTCCAGTCGAAGCCCAGCGGCTCGAGGACAGGCTCGATGGCCTTGCCGACATAGCCGATGAATGAATGCTCCTGCTGTTCCTGAACGGTGTCGTAGGCGTTGTGGTTAGGGAAATATCCGAGGAACCAGATGATCACCGAGCAGATGAGGATCACGCCGCTCATCTTCTGGAGGTACTGGCGTCCCTTCTCCCAAGTGTGCCTGAGGATGGATTTTCCGGTCGGAACACGGTATGGAGGGAGTTCCATAACGAACGGAAGGTCGTCATCCTTGAAGAAGCGGCTCATCACCTTTGCGGCCAATATGGCCAGAATGATGCCCAGGGCATAAAGTCCGAGCAGCACAAGTCCCGCGTGACGAGGGAAGAATGCACCTGCTATAAGAATGTATACAGGCATTCGTCCGGCGCAGGACATCAACGGGATGATGAGCGTAGTGATAAGGCGGCTCTTAGGGCTTTCGATGGTCCTTGCGGCCATAATCGCCGGCACGTTGCAGCCGAATCCCATAATCATAGGAATGAAGGACTTTCCGTGAAGTCCCATCTTATGCATTACCCTGTCCATAATGAAGGCGGCGCGGGCCATATATCCCGAATCCTCCAGCAATGATATGAACAGATAAAGTATCAATATGTTCGGGAGGAAGACAAGCACGCTGCCGACTCCTCCGATGATGCCGTCGATCACAAGATCCTTCAGCCATCCTTCCGCCATCATAGATGAGACAAAGGCCGCGAAGTTCTCCACAACCCACTCGATCCAGCGCATAGGATGCTCTCCGAGAGCGAATGTTCCCTGGAACATCACATAAAGGAGCACTATGAATATAGGGAATGCCATCCAGCGGTTGGTGACTACCGCATCGATCTTGTCAGTAAGAGTGTATCTCTTTTTCTTGCCTTTGTAAGGCTCATATGTTTCCGCCAACGCACCCTGTACGAATGCATACTTGGCGTCCACAAGCGAGGACTCGATACCGGAGCCCAGAAGTTCTCTGATCCTTGTGTTTTCCTCGAAACGGGCTGTGATGATGGCGTCTCTGTTAGGAAGGGACTCCACCACTCCCTCGACCTCCTTGTCGTTCTCAAGATACTTGATGGCAAGGTATCTTGTGGAGTATTTGTAACGGAGGCCTGTGTTCTGCTGAAGAAGCAGCTTTATGCGGTCGATGCTCTGCTCGAGCTCGGTGCCGTGGTTGATGTGGATATGTCGCGACAGATGCGGGTCGCTCTTCTCATAGACCTGGATGACAGTGGCGAAGAGTTCCTCGATACCGTTTCCGGTACGGCTGACCGTCGGCACTACAGGCATTCCGAGGAGATAGCCCAACTGCTTGAGGTCAAGCACATCGCCCTTCGCCTGAAGTTCGTCATACATATTCATAGCCATCACCACGCGGAGATTCATATCGATCAGCTGCGTGGTGAGGTAAAGGTTTCTCTGAAGGTTGGAAGCATCTACGACATTGACCACGATGTCCGGCATATCCTCAAGGAGGTTCTTCCTCACATAGAGTTCTTCCGGGCTGTATGCCGAGAGCGAATATGTGCCGGGGAGATCCACGATCACGAATCTGTATCCGCCATATTCGAATGTGCCTTCCTTGGCATCCACTGTCACACCGCTGTAGTTTCCTACGTGCTCGTGCTCACCGGAAGCCATATTGAAAAGGGATGTCTTGCCGCAGTTCGGATTTCCGACGAGGGCAACCTTGATGATCTTGCGCCTTTCGTCCGCCAAGGTGTCCATCTCACGTTCGAGCCATTCCTCCTCCATCGCATCGATGGCCTGAAGGTCTTCGCTCACGCCGTGCATCTTCTTTGCCTCGCTCTCACTGATGACCTCGATGTTGCTTGCCTCCTCGCGACGAAGCGATATCTTGTAGCCTATCACCTCGTACTCGATAGGATCTCTGAGAGGGGCATTCAAGATCACCTTGACCTTGTTGCCCTTCACAAATCCCATCTCGATTATTCGCTTACGGAAGCTGCCGTGACCATAAACCTTTACGATCACTCCCCTCTCCCCTGTCTTCAGTTCCGATAATTTCATATTATACTATAAAATCTCTATTGTATATACGCTTGAGAACTTTTCACCTGGTGCAAGGCGGTTCATCCAGTCCTTGTCCTGGTATTCTCCTTCGTATCCTGCTCTGTCGCATCTTCCGTACCAAGGCTCGATGCAGATGAACGGAGCGACCTTTCCCGGAGGCGACCAGATGCCCACTACAGGCGCATCAAAGGTCAGGCTGAGCCAAGGAGTACCGTCGGCGCGGAGGTAATCTACGCGGCCGATCTGCGAATCCTGGAGCATAATTGTATCGATAGCATCGAATGTATCTCTCTCGACCTTGAGACGGCCGTCAGCAGGGATTTCAAGCGGATATCTGGTTTCTGCGTCTACGCAGCCCTTCTCGACGATTCTGATGCACTGGAGGCCTTCAGACTTGTCGAATACGAAGTATCCTCTCTCAGTTGTCTGAGGGTCGTAGTCAGGATAATTGAATGCAGGATGTGCACCGATCTGGAAATACATTTCCTCTGATGCAGGGTTTGTAACCTCCCAGATTACATCGAGGCTGCTGCCGTGAAGTCTGTAGGCGATCTCCAGAACGAATGGATAAGGATATTTCTTGAGGGTCTCCTCATCCGACTCGAGTCTGTAGCGCACCTCGTCCTCAGTCTGGCTGACAAGAACGAACTTCATATCGCGAGCGAAGCCGTGCTGTCCGAGTTCGTACTCGGTGCCGTTTACGCGATAGCGCTTCTCCCATACGCTTCCTACAATCGGAAAGAGGACTGGCGAACGCCTTCCCCAATATGCAGGGTCACCCTGCCAAAGATATTCTGTTGTACCTTTTCTGATGCTCTGAAGTTCGGCACCGTGCTCGCTGACCTCGACAGTCAGGACGTCATTCTTCAATGTCTGCATAATTGAATTGATTATATCTCCGTAAAGATACACAAAATCGCCGGAAAACACCTCAGGAACTGCGGTAAAAAAGAAAAAGAGGAAACTTCTTTCGAAATTTCCTCTCGTGAAATGGAGTGCGGTGGGCGAGACTCGAACTCGCACAGGCTTACGC
>JAFYXE010000125.1 GCA_017546275.1 Bacteroidales bacterium
GTATTAAGCATAACTAATTATGTATCAATACTTAAAGATAATAATAAGATATCAAAAATGCAAATAAAAAGACATTGGTTCTTAGTTGAGACAATGCCTTTTGAGTACTTTTTCAGTGGCGTCATCGTATACTCCGGCAGCGCTGCTGTCATAAAACTCCCCACAACCTATTATTCAATCACTAAACTCTGCCTAGACCAGACAAGGACCCGCTTTAAGATATAGGTTAACGATACCCTATTTCATATCACATTAATAATCAACAATTTACAAACAGCACCGTCGTTAACCCCTGCTTTAAAGGATAGGCTTAAGACACCCCAATTTATATCTTACTGACAATCAATAATTTACAAACAGCACCGTCGTTTATATCTCATTGTATTTCAAACACTTACAAAGAGAGGTATCGTTAACCCCTCAAGCCAGCTGCTAAAGAAGAGAAAAAGGAGTGTACCCACCTCAGGAGGAGTATACTGAAAGAGCGAAAGTCCAGGGTGGAGTAAGGAAAAACATTGCTATATTTGTGAAACATCGTTTTGCATCAGCAAACTGAAGGACATAAGGAGACAAAACTAGAAATCATATCAATACTATGAAAACGAAGAGTATGTTATACAGAGCTATGGGCGCCGTGGTTGCAGCGGTAATGGCGATGTTTACCTTGGGAACCACGATGCTCACATTGGGAGCCACAATGTTAACTTTGGGAGGATGTGCCTGGACAGCAGCAGACAAAGGGCTGTACAAGGGGGCATCAAACAAAGGGCTGTCCAAGGGAGTATCAGGCAAAGGAGAACATAAGGTGGTTTCACCTGACGGGGAGATCACGGTGGGATTCTCTATCGGTGAGGACGGAAAGGCACACTATGCAGTGAGCGCGTACGGCCAGGAGGTGATCGGGAGATCTGCGCTTGGACTTGAAGCGGCAGAGGCGGAACTGACTGACGGATTCGCAGTAAAGAAAGTGCGCAGGAACAAGGTCAACGAAGAGTGGACCCAGCCTTGGGGAGAGAACAAGCAGATGAGAGACCACCACAACGAGATGGCTGTCATTATGGAGAACTCTCAGGGCGTGAAGCTGACTGTCCGATTCAGAGCCTTCAACGACGGAGTCGGATACCGTTACGAGTATGATGCATCCGCTCTCACAGACTCGTTGACAATCACAGGAGACAACACATACTTCAACTTCGCACAGGACGGCACATCCTGGTCGATCGCAAGCTACTTCTCCGGCTATGAACTTCCATACCGCGAACAGAAGATCAGCGAAACAGAGAACGCCAACACGCCGTTCACATTCAAGATGGGCGAAGTGTACGGAAGCATCCACGAGGCAGCCCTGTACGACTTCCCTGAGATGAACATCTACCGTCAGGACAGCCTGAACTTCAAGAGCGAACTCGCTCCACGTCCGGAGGGCACGCTTGCCCGCACCGGAGCGAAGTTCAGCACCGCCTGGAGAACCATCCAGATCGCGAGAGATGCTGTCGGCCTCATCAACTCGTCACTCATACTTAACCTCAACGAGCCTTGCGCCATCGAGGACGTATCCTGGATCAAGCCGCAGAAATATGTCGGAGTATGGTGGGGTATGCACCTGGGAACACAGGTGTGGACAATGGGTCCACGTCACGGAGCCACTACCGAAAATGCACTCAAACATATCGACTTTGCAGCCAAGAACAACATCGGAGGCGTACTCTTCGAGGGCTGGAACCAGGGCTGGGAGAACTGGGGAGGCAGCCAGCATTTCGACTACTGCGAGCCGTACGCTGACTTCGACCTTGAACTCATAGCGAAATACGCCGAAGAGAAGGGTGTTTCACTCTGGATGCACAACGAGACCGGCGGAAGCATCTTCGAATATGAGGCCGCTATGGAGGAGGCATTCGCCAAATACCAGTCACTCGGCATCCGTTACATCAAGACAGGATACGCAGGAGGTATGCCGGACGGCATCCGCCATCACTCGCAGCGCGGCGTACAGCACTATCAGAAGGTCGTGGAGAAGGCTGCAGAATACCAGATAGCCATCGATGCACACGAACCCATCAAGGAGACAGGAATCCGCCGTACCTGGCCGAATATGATGACCAGAGAGGGCGCACGAGGAATGGAATGGAACGCCTGGAGCGAGGGCAACAGTTCCGAGCACCTCTGCACCATCCCATACACAAGACTGCTCAGCGGCCCTATGGACTACACTCCTGGAGTGTTCGACATCTACTATGAAACAGCCTGCTCGACACCGGGACGCGAGGCGTGGAACGGAGACAACTCCAAAACCTACATCAAGACCACACTGGCACGCCAGATCGCAAACTGGGTACTCATCTACTCCCCTCTCCAGATGGCCTGCGACCTCATCGAGAACTACGAAGGACATCCGGCATTCCAGTTCTTCCGAGACTACGATGCTGACTGCGACTGGTCAGAGGCTCTTGACGGAGAAATCGGAGACTATATCGTCATCGCACGTCGCTCAGGAGAGCGCTTCTTCCTTGGTGCAGGCACCGATTCGGATCCACGCACACTCAGCCTTCCACTGGACTTCCTCAAGCCGGGAACGACTTACGAGGCGACAATCTATGCAGACGACCTCGATGCCCCTGTCATCACTCAGCCTGACGGCACACAGGCACCGGACAAGAGATGCTACAGGATAGAGAAGCGCAAGGTCACCGCTGCGGATACGATAGACATCTCAATGGCTGCAAACGGAGGAACAGCCATCTCATTCATACCGGAATAACAATCAGGGCGGCCCGATCGGGTCGCCCTGTTATGTTACTGATTGAAAAGTCTGTCGAGGAGAGCCTCGCGGTCTGCTGAGAGAGTGCGGATACGCTGGATTTCCGAAGGATAATCCTTTGCCGGCATATTCGCCTCGCCGCTGTACTGATAATAGAAAGGCCATACATCGAAGTTAGCCTCGATTGCCTTGGCCATATTCTCAGGAACCTCTGTCA
>JAFYXE010000126.1 GCA_017546275.1 Bacteroidales bacterium
CAGTTGATGATGACATCCACATCTTCACCGATGAATGCCTCCACCGCCTCGGCGTCTGTAATATCCAAGCTTGTGGTAAGCTCCGACTCACGCACGTCCGTAAATATATATGTATGCTGCGATTCCTTTGCCTGGCGCATCAGCTCATATCCGAGCTGTCCAAGCGAACCTGTCACTACTATCTTCATCCGTTCTTTATATCCTTTAGTTTAGGATGGCAACTGTCCTTTGCCGAAAGAAGCACCTTGTCTGCAGGAATTCTCCAGTCGATCGCAAGATCGGGGTCGTCCCACGCCACTGCGCCCTCGCTCTCCGGAGCATAGTATGCATCACATTTGTATTGGAATATCGCCTCCTCGGAAAGCACACTGAATCCGTGTGCGAATCCCTTCGGAATGAACATCTGCCTGTGGTTGTCCTCAGAAAGTTCCACGGCGAAATGTTTTCCATATGTAGGAGAGCCTTCCCTGAGGTCCACAGCGACATCGAGCACCTTTCCCTTCACCGCTCTTACAAGCTTCGCCTGGGCGTTTGTACCTTTCTGGAAATGAAGTCCGCGCACTACACCATAGCACGACTTGCTCTCATTGTCCTGGACGAAGTTCACCGGGCCGATGACCTTTTCGAACTCCCTTTGGGAGAATGCCTCAAAGAAATAGCCTCTGCTGTCCCCGAACACCTTAGGTTCGATGACGTAGAGACCTTTGATATCTGTTTCGATTATATTCATAATGCCTTATCTTCTGCCTGCGCTGTCTGCAAGTCTGAGGAGATACTGTCCGTAAGGGTTCTTGGCCATAGGTGCAGCAAGCTCACGGAGTTTGTCCGCATCTACCCAACCCTGCTCGAAGGCGATTCCTTCAAGGCAGGCGATCTTCTGTCCCTGTCTCTTCTCGATCACCTCGATGAATGTCGAAGCCTCTGAAAGTGAATCGTGAGTACCTGTATCGAGCCAAGCGAAGCCCTTTCCGAGAGTGTCGACATTGAGTTCTCCCGCCTCGAGGAAATCCTGGTTGACAGTTGTGATCTCAAGTTCTCCACGAGCCGAAGGCTTGATGGTCTTTGCAACCTTCACGACGCGGTTAGGATAGAAATAAAGTCCTGTCACCGCATAGTTCGACTTAGGCTGGAGCGGTTTCTCTTCGATGCTGATGCACTTGCCTTCCTTGTCGAACTCAGCCACGCCGTATCTCTCAGGATCGCTCACCCAGTAACCGAATACTGTCGCGAGTCCTTCCTCTTCTGCCCTCTTCCTTGCAGTCACGAGCATTGTGTCAAGGCCGTTTCCGTGAAAGATGTTGTCTCCGAGAACCATACATACCGAGTCGTCACCGATGAACTCCTCTCCGATGATGAAGGCCTGTGCAAGTCCGTCAGGCGACGGCTGCTCGGCATAGGAGAAGTTCACACCGTAATCGCTTCCGTCACCGAGAAGACGACGGAAAGCCGGAAGGTCCACAGGTGTGGAAATGATGAGGATGTCCCTGATGCCTGCCTGCATAAGCACTGACACCGGGTAATACACCATCGGCTTGTCAAATATCGGAATCAGCTGCTTGCTGATGCCCTTGGTAATCGGATAGAGGCGGGTTCCGCTGCCTCCTGCGAGTACGATTCCTTTCATATCTTAAATCAATGTTTCTTCTGTATCTGGTCTGTATCCGGGATCCGGCGGCAAGGTCTTGCCTGCTGCCACCGCACCTGCTCCGGCTGCCACTGCCAACGCATCGCATCTCTCGTTCTCCGGATGTCCTGCGTGGCCCTTGATCCAGTGGAATGCCACTCTGTGCTTCTTGAGAAGCGGAGCGAAGCGCATCCACAGGTCTGGATTCTTCACCTTTGCGAAGCCTTTCCTGATCCAGCCCTCAAGCCAGCCTTTGTTGATGGCGTTGACCACATAGGACGAGTCGCTGTACACGTGCACTTCGGCATTGTCCCATCTGATGGCCTCCAGTCCCTTGATGACGGCAAGGAGTTCCATCCTGTTGTTGGTCGTAAGGCTGAATCCCTCCGACATCTCCATCTCACGGCCTGCGCACTTGAGCACAACTCCGTATCCGCCGGGACCCGGATTGCCGCTCGACGCACCGTCTGTGAACAGGAAGATCGGAGGTCTTGGCTGCTGTACGTTATCTGCCATATCGCCGGTTATTCGATGATTCTGCCACCACGTGGCTTGATCTCAGTGTCCGGTGCCTTGATGGTCATACGGTTGTCAATGAGATCGTCATAATCCGCTCTGTGGTTGTAGATGTCGATTGCCGCATAGATGGCAGCCTTCATTGAGCGTGGATCAGCGAGGTCGCGTCCAGCCATCTCGTATGCTGTACCGTGGTCAGGCGAAGTGCGCACGATAGGGAGGCCCGCTGTGAAGTTCACACCGTCCTCGAAGGCAAGAGCCTTGAAAGGAGTGAGTCCCTGGTCGTGGTACATAGCCAATACGGCATCATATTTCGCATAGTTTGCAAGTCCGAAGAATCCGTCAGGAGAGTATGGACCGAAGGCCATAATTCCCTCCTCGTTCGCCTGCTGTACTGCAGGGATGATGATGTTCTGCTCCTCGTCACCGAGAAGTCCGCCGTCACCGCAGTGAGGGTTGAGACCGAGAACGGCGATCTTTGGCGCATCGATACCGAAATCCCTGATAAGCGACTGTTTCATAAGGCGGAGCTTTCCGAGAATCTTCTCGGCAGTGATTGCTTTAGGAACGTCCTTGAGCGAAACGTGTCCGGCAACCACACCCACCTTGAGTCTGTCGCAGACCATAATCATCGCTACGTCATCTACGCCGAACTTCTTCTCGAGATATTCAGTGTGGCCAGTGTATCCGAAGCCCTCGGCAGCCATAGCTCTCTTGTTGAAAGGAGCTGTGACGAGCACGTCGATAGTGCCGGCCTTGATGTCCTCCACAGCTCTTTCAAGGGCTGTCATCGCTGCCTTTGCAGACTCCGGAGTAGGCTGGCCCGGTTCAACGAAAACGTTCTCCGGAAGACAGTTCACGATGTTCACTCTCTTCTGGTGTGCGTCTTTTGCCGAATTGATTACGTTTGTGTTTATCTGCTCGATATCGTGAATGTGCTTCTTGTAGAAGCCGAATATCTTTGATGATCCGTAGATCACAGGAGTACAGAGGTCAAGTATCCTCTCGTCAGCGAGCGCCTTGATGATAACTTCGTAGCTGATGCCGTTTCCGTCACCCTGCGTGATGCCGACAGTAAGTTTTCTTCCCATTATAGTCGAGTTTATCTTAATATCTTATATTAACTTGCAAATATACAAACTCTTTTCCAAAAACGAAAGCAGTTGCTTTTGTGCCTTAGTTTTCGTAGATTTGCCTTGTTATGGCACATATGGGATCAGATATGGAGGTGCAGTTTCTGCCGGGCGTAGGGCCTAAAAGGGCGGAGCTGCTGAGAAAGGAACTTGGCGTCAGTACAGTGGGCGAACTGCTGAGGCTCTACCCTTTCCGCTACATCGACAGAAGTACGTTTGTCAGGATTGCAGATGCAAGGCCTGATATGGCCTATGTGCAGTTCAAGGCCAAAGTTCTGAGAGTGGATCTCATTGACAGAAAGAGACTTAGCGTATGGGTAACTGACGGCAGCGGAGAGATGGAGATGGTGTTCTTCAAGGGCATCAAGTGGATGGCGGAGAAGCTCAAGCCTGAGGCCGAATTCATATTCTTCGGAAAGCCGACCGCATTCAACGGAAAGATGAACATCGTCCATCCGGAGGTGGATCCGGTACCGGAAGGAGGAGCGGCAAAGGCGACCGGCGGCGCAATGACCGGAGTTTATCCTAGCACAGAGAAACTCAAGAACGCAGGCATAACCGGCAAGATGATGACCCGAATGATGGAGGCCGCGCTGGACCGCGGGCTTCAGGCCGAGAGGGAGACACTGCCGGAATATCTCGTAAGACAGCAGGGACTTGTGCCGCTGCATTTCGCTATGCGCAACATCCATTTCCCGAAGGATATGGTCTCCCTGGAGAAATCGAAATACAGACTGAAATTCGAGGAACTCTTCCTTCTTCAGTTGTCTCTTCTGAAGCAGAAATATGTCCGCAGCAGGAACACGAACGGCATCCTGATGCCGCGTGTAGGCGAGGCTTTCAACAAGTGCTACGAAGCTCTCCCCTTCCCTCTGACGGGCGCACAGAAGAGGGTGATCACAGAGATAAGAAACGATCTCAAGAGCGGCCTGCAGATGAACCGCCTGCTGCAGGGTGATGTGGGCAGCGGCAAGACTATGGTAGCCGTTCTGACGGCTCTGATCGCCATCGGAAACGGTTATCAGGCCTGCATAATGGCACCGACGGAAGTGCTTGCACAGCAACACTTTAAAAACATACAGAAATTCCTTGCACCGACAGGCGTGAAGTCGGCTCTCCTCACAGGAAGCACAAAGACGTCGGAGAGACGCGAGGTGCACGCAGGACTTGAAGACGGAAGCATCGGAATCATAGTGGGAACACACGCTCTTATCGAGGACAATGTGATGTTCCGCAATCTCGGATTGGCTATCATCGACGAGCAGCACAGATTCGGTGTGGAGCAGAGGTCGAAGCTATGGAGAAAGACTTCGGCAGGCGCCCCGCCGCACGTTCTCGTTATGACTGCGACACCTATACCACGTACTTTGGCTATGACTCTTTACGGAGATCTGGACGTGTCAGTTATTGACGAGCTGCCTCCAGGAAGAAAGCCGGTGCAGACCATCCACGCAACAGAGGGAAAGAGGCCTGCTCTGTACAATTTTATGAAGGAACAGATCCGTCAGGGAAGACAGGTCTTCGTCGTATATCCTCTTATCAACGAAACAGAAAAGCTTGACTACCAGAGTCTTGAAGCAGGAGCGGAAGATATAATGAACAAGTTCCCGTTCCCGGAATACAAGACTGCAGTCGTTCACGGAAAACAGTTGAACGATGTCAAGAAATTCAATATGGACGCCTTTGCTGCGGGTCGCGCCGACATCCTTGTGGCGACATCCGTGATCGAGGTCGGAGTGGACGTTCCTAATGCGTCCGTTATGGTCATCGAAAGTGCGGAAAGGTTCGGTCTCAGCCAGTTGCATCAGCTTCGCGGACGAGTGGGCCGAGGCAGCGAAAAGTCTTATTGCGTACTGATGACCGGACATAAGCTCAGCAAGGAGTCAAAGCACAGGATCGAGCTGATGTGCGCCACTGAAAACGGCTTCGAACTGGCCGAGGAGGATATGAAGATGAGAGGTCCTGGAGACCTTGAGGGAACTCAACAGAGCGGTCTGCCGATCAGCCTCAACATCGCGTCTCTGGCAAAGGACGGACTCATCCTCAACGCAGCCAGAGAATGTGCTGACGCAGTATTGAGGGAAGACCCTACCCTGAGTCTTCTGAAGAATCAGCCACTGAAGGACGAACTCAGAAAAGACAAATACCAGATCAAGGACTATAGCAAGATAAGTTAATGGTAACTGAATTATTACAGAAGTATATCTGGCTGGTGAACACTTTCATCAGAGCCGGAGAATACGGACTTTCTCTCCAGGACATTACCGACAAATGGGAGGACAGGTTCGCCACAGACTATTCACGCCGCACCTTCAACAACCACAGGGAAGCGGTGGAAGAGGTCTTCGGCATATGCATCGAGTGCAACCGCAGCACGAACAGATATTTCATCAGATACTCTGCAGACGTATCGGATGCTGATGCGGAAAACGCTTGGCTGATAAACACTTTCACCGTAAACAACATCCTGAGACTGGGCAAGGAAAGACTCTCCGGCCGTGTGTCTGTAGAGGACATTCCTTCAGGCCACCATCACCTTACAACAGTTATGGAGGCTATGACAGAAGGTCACGAAATGGTAATGTCGTACCAGAAATACACCACTTCGGAACCGGACATATACACCATCAGACCATACGCGGTGAAGGAGTTCGCAAAGCGCTGGTACATAATTGCTCATTGTGTGGAAAGAAACGGACTGAGAGTGTATGGTCTTGACAGAGTGATTGAGATAAACCCTACCGGCAAGCAGTTCAAGATGCCTTCGAACTTCGATGTCGACGAACTCTTCGCGACAAGCTTCGGTATCTACGTCGCCAACGGAAAGCCTGTGAATGTAAAGTTCAGGGTATCGGAGACTGAGGCCAAATTCATCAAGGACCTCCCGCTGCATCGCAGTCAGGAGGAAGTAAAGAGAGACGACAAGGGAGTGATATTCAGCATCTTCGTATGTCCGGACAAGAACCTTATAATGGAGCTTTGCAAATACGGTCCGCGACTTGAGGTCATTTCTCCTGAATCTGTAAGAAACGAAGTCCGCGACCAGTTACAGGAGGCTCTCGCACAATATTCGGAATAATCAATTAAAGACACATATAAATGAAGACTACTATGAAGGTCGGCAGTCTCATTCTGCTGACAGCAGTTGCAATCGGAATCGTTATGTTTATGAAAAAGGGAAATTCAGCAATCAGCAGCGAAGGCTACATCGCAAAGAGCGAGATCATTGTAGAGGACGGCAAGATGACGCCGGAAGTTCTCCTTGCATTCGGACGTCTTTCCGACCCGCAGGTATCACCTGACGGAAAGAAGATTCTTTACGGCGTAAGCTACACATCGGTAAAGGACAACAGAAGCGTAAGGAATCTTTTCATATGCAATCTTGACGGTTCTGCCAATCAGCAGCTTACCACTTCAGGCAAAAGCATAGGCAACGCTCGTTGGAGCGCAGACGGAAAGCACATAGCATTCACAATGGGAGGTCAGATCTGGACTGCCGACATCAGATGCAGCCGTGGCAAATGGGCTCTCAAGAATGCGCATCAGATAAGCAATGTCCCTAATGGAGTCGGCGAGTTCAAACTCTCTCCTGACCAGACCAAGGTAATGTACATCAGCTATGTAAAAAGCCACGTTGACTCGCCATCTGACTGCTATGCGGATCTCGACAAGGCTACTGCATATACTACAGATGACCTGATGTACAGACATTGGGACCACACTGTGATGGAGATCCCTCACACCTTCGTATCCGAGTTCAGTTTCGCTATGGAAGCGAATGCAATCACTCCGGAGACATCTACCGACCTTCTCGCTGAAGAGGCAGGACTTTATGAACTCCCTACCGAGCCTTTCGGTGGCCTTGAGCAGCTTGACTGGAGTCCGGACGGCAGATACATCGCATACTCGTGCAGAAAACTCGAGGGCAAGAAATATGCTTTCTCTACCGATACCGAGATCTACATATATAACGTAGAAACTGGAGAATGCTCACAGATCGAGATGGGCGGCGGATACGACACAGATCCTGTATGGAGCCCTGACGGCACAAAGCTCTGCTGGATCAGTATGGAGCGTGACGGCTATGAGGCAGACAAGCAGAGACTTCTCGTGGCAACTCTCGACTGGAGCAACGGCACTATGCCAGATGTGACAGACATCAGAGATGTTACAGCAGAGTTCAAGTACAATGCAGCAGGCCCTGTATGGAGCGCCGATTCGAAGAAGATCTACTTTTCGTCTCTTGCCGAGGGCATCCAGGGCATCTTCGCAGCAGTACACGGCGCTGAGACCTGGCTCATCGACAGAATCACAGATGAGGACAGATGGAACGACTTCGGTTCACCATTCCATATTGAGGAAGAGGAAGGAGCAGTAACCCTCTACACTACCTGGTGCAGTATGGACTTCCCTACCGAACTCGTTGCAGTAAGACACAGCGAGGCAGGCAACGAGTATGTTCCGGTTACCGACGAGAACGGACACATCCTCTCACAGCTCTCTGAGCACAAGACTGAAGCAAGATACGTGAAGACTGTGGACGGAAAGGATATGCTCACTTGGGTACTCTTCCCTCCTCAGTTCGACGAAACAAAGGAATATCCGGCTATCACAATCTGTCTCGGAGGTCCTCAGGGCACCCTGAGCCAGGGATGGTCATACAGATGGAACTACCGCCTTATGGCATCTCAGGGCTACGTTGTGGTACTCCCTAACAGACGAGGAACTACAGCGTTCGGTCAGGAGTGGACAGAGCAGATCTCGGGAGATTATCCCGGTCTCAATATGCAGGATTATCTCGTTGCCGCACGTTCAGTGAAGGCAGAACCATATGTAGGCAAGATGGCAGCCTGCGGCGCAAGCTACGGAGGATATTCGGTATACTATCTCTGCGGTACACACGGAGATGTGTTCGATGCATTCATCGCACACGCCGGCATCTTCAATGAGGAGCATATGTATATGACAACCGAGGAGATGTGGTTCCCTAACTTCGACAACGGCGGTCTCCACGAGGCTGAGATCGATCCTCGCGTGGGCACAGAGGAAGGTCCTGTCGGCCCTGCAGGAGACGGACTGACCTTCGGCGGCATCAAGCAGGGAGGTTCACCTTGGAGCACAGAGCCTAAGGCCGTGAGACATTACGAACTCTCGCCTCACAAGCTCGTGACCAAGTGGCACACCCCACTTATGGTAATTCACGGAGGAATGGACTACAGAGTGCCTGTAGACCAGGGAATGGCAGCATATAACTGCGCACAGATGATGGGAGTACCATCAAGACTTCTTATATTCCCGGATGAAAATCACTGGATCCTCAAGCCTCAGAATGCTATGATGTGGCATCGCGAGTACTTCCGCTGGCTTGATCAGTGGTGCAAGTAGTTCAATGCTCCTTGTCCTCCGTGGCGAGGACAGCCGTGGCATAGCATATGCTCATAGGGACGAAGTAGCACCAAGTGCCTACCAAGGCAGCCACCAGAAAGGCTGTTCCCATAACCACGCAAGCGATTGAACAGGTCTTTTCCATAACACAAAAACTGTTAGAAAACCGCAAAAATTATTACAACCTCGTTTTAATTGTGTATATTTGCACTACACCATCTGAAGGTGCGAGCAAAATTAACACCAAATTTGTAATATCAAACACTTTTAAAGAATTTTTCACAAAATATTTCACTAAATCAGTTTACTATGCAGGCAAAGGCAATCGGTAAAAAGATAAAGGAGTATTTTTCTGAGGCGGGACTCTCACAGACAGACGTAGCAAAAATCCTGAATGTGCAACAGGCCGCAGTAAGCAACCAGATCAACGGCAGGGCGTTCGGAAAGAACTCCGCAGCGAAATGGAACAAGGCATTCGGATTCAGGATCAACTGGCTTCTCACCGGAGAAGGACCTATGTTCGACACCGACACGGACGGACCTTCGCACGAATACGACATCGAGGACCATCCGGAGCTTAACCACGAAGAGGACATCCCGGTAATCCCGGCAAGGCTCTTCAGAGCACCTGAGATCGACATCTACGAATATGTGATGAATTCACAGAATGTGGAGAAGCTGCCTCCGGTACCACACTTCCAGAAGCACGACCTCTTCGCAACCTGTCCGGGAGACGCTATGGCGCCTAGACTTTGCAGAGGTTACCTCCTGGCACTCAGAAGGATGCCTGCAGACTCGACCATCATCAACGGTGAGATATATGTAGTAAGCACAAAGTCACACGGAATGTTCCTGAGAAGGCTCGTGGACAACGGAAAAGGACTTACATTCATTGCAGAAAACAAGAAGGAATTTCCGGACTTCGACCTGGAATACGAGGATATACTCAATGTATTCAGAGTTGTGGGAGTTCTTATTCCGAACCTGTAGAAACACAAAGGGAGACACGTCATATCGTGTCTCCCTTTTTCGTAGACCCAGGCGGAATCGAACCGCCACCGACGGAACCGGAATCCGTAATTCTATCCATTAAACTATAGGTCCCCGTTGTGCGCATCGCGCAAAAGTCCGGCAAAGATAGTCAATTCTGACTAATAGAGGCCTCGGCCTATATTTTTTTTGATTTTTGGCACAGTTTTAATCAATATTTTGTAAATTTGTTGGATGTGTGTCATACACGACTGAAAATACAAAAACTAACACAAAATAAAACACAAGATTATGGCAAACGAAAAGAAATTCGTCACTTGTGACGGTAACTGGGCCGCAGCGCATATCGCTTACCTTTTCAGTGAGCACGCAGCGATCTATCCGATCACCCCATCATCGACTATGGCCGAATATGTCGACGAGTGGGCTGCCCAGGGTAAGAAGAATCTCTTTGGCGAAGTTGTAAAGGTAACCGAGATGCAGAGTGAAGGCGGTGCAGCAGGTGCTGTTCACGGCTCACTTCAGGCTGGTGCCCTCACTACTACATTCACAGCATCACAGGGTCTCCTCCTGATGATCCCTAATATGTACAAGATCGCCGGCGAGCTCCTTCCTACAGTATTCCACGTTTCTGCCCGTGCGCTTGCTTCACACGCCCTCTCCATCTTCGGAGACCACCAGGACGTGATGGCTTGCCGCCAGACAGGTTTTGCAATGCTCGCTTCAGCTTCTGTTCAGGAGGCTCTCGATATGGCGGCAGTAGCTCACCTTTCGGCTATCAAATCAAGCGTTCCGTTCCTCCACTTCTTCGACGGTTTCCGTACATCTCACGAGATCCAGAAGATCGAGCTCATCGACGAGGCAGCTCTCAAGGGAATGGTAAGCACAAAATCACTTGCTAAATTCCGTGCCAAGGCTCTTTCACCAGACGCTCCTGTAACACGCGGTACAGCTCAGAACGCTGACGTCTACTTCCAGGCGCGCGAGGCTTGCAACCAGTACTATGATGCAGTTCCGGATGTAGTTGCACGCTATATGGGCGAGATCAGCGAGCTTACAGGCCGCGAGTACCGTCCTTTCGACTACTACGGAGATCCTGAGGCAGAGAACATCATCATCGCAATGGGTTCTGTGACTGAGACTATCAAGGAAACAATCGACTACCTCGCAGCACAGGGCAAGAAGGTCGGTGTCCTCGTAGTACGTCTCTACAGACCGTTCTCGGCCAAGTACTTTATGAAGGCTCTTCCTAAGAGCGTGAAGAGAATCGCTGTTCTCGACAGAACCAAGGAGCCAGGATCGCTCGGCGAGCCATTGTTCCTCGACATCAAGGCTCTCTTCCAGGGCGTTGAGGATGCACCGCTCGTAGTAGGCGGCCGCTACGGTCTCTCATCTAAGGACACAACTCCTGCACAGATCGTTGCAGTATACGAGAACCTCGAGCTTGCTGAGCCAAAGGACGGCTTCACAATCGGCATCGTTGACGACGTGACATTCAAGTCACTTCCTCAGAAGGAGGAGTTCTCTATCGTCAAACCAGGTACTACAGAGTGCAAGTTCTTCGGACTCGGTTCTGACGGTACTGTAGGTGCGAACAAGAACACCATCAAGATCATCGGCGACAACACTGAGAAATACAGCCAGGCATACTTCGACTATGACTCAAAGAAGTCAGGCGGATACACCTGCTCACACCTCCGTTTCGGTGACTCTCCTATCAAGGCTCCTTACCTTGTAGGTACTCCAGACTTCGTTGCCTGCCACGTTCCTTCATACCTCTAGAAGTATGACGTGCTCAA
>JAFYXE010000127.1 GCA_017546275.1 Bacteroidales bacterium
TCGCATCATTATGAACCCTGAGCACGCCAAGAGACTCTTCCTTGCGCTCCAGGACAACATCAACAAATACGAGAGCCAGCACGGACAGATCACATTAGGCGTAGAGCAGAAGCCGACATTCCCTATGGGAGGCTTCGGCGGAGGCGCCAAGTCATAACCGATATGGAAAACAGACTGAGGAAAATAAAGGCGTTTGCGTTTGACGTGGACGGCGTCTTCACTGACGGAGGCATACTTGCAGACACCACCGGCGAACTTTACAGAACCTTCGACGCGAAGGATGCTATGGCTGTCAGGATGGCTGCAATGAAAGAATACGGTCTCTGCATCATCACAGGCGGACGTTCGGAAAGCATCACAAAACGCTTCACCACTGTAGGCGTTGAACTCGAGGACATTTACCTTGGATCACGTGCCAAGATCGAGGACTTCGAGGACTTCTGCAGCCGCCACGGATACAGCGCCGACGAGGTTATGTATTTCGGTGACGACCTGCCTGACATCCCGGTTATGGTGGAGTGCGGATGTGGAGTCTGCCCTTGCGATGCGGTGGACGAAGTGAAGGCCATTGCCGACTACATCACCACCAGGCCAGGAGGCAAAGGAAGCGTCAGGGAAACACTGGAACTCGTGATGAAGCTTCAGGGCAAATGGGCGCTCGATGTGCAGGAATACAAGAAAAAGTTCTAGAATTTCGCCACACCCGCCGAAATTTTCACCACAAATCGCAGACATTTACAACTAATCGGTACGTTTCGCGACATTGCCGCCAGCACATAGCAGGCGGCATTTTTATTGTCATACCTTTGCCGCCCGAAAAAATAAAACGTGGTTATGAAATTTGAAAATGCAAACGTATTGATTACCGGAGGAGCATCCGGAATCGGCAAGATTATGGGCCGTATGGCTCTTGAGAAAGGAGCAAAATGCTTCATCATCTGGGACATCAACCTCAGCGGTATCGAGCAGACAAGACAGGAGCTCAGCAAGTACGGCAAGGTAAAAGGATATATCGTAGACGTGGCCAACAACGACATCGTGAAGGCCGCATATGCAAAGACAGTCGCTGACTGCGGACAGATCGACATCCTGATCAACTGCGCAGGCATCGTGACAGGCAACAAGACATTCGACCAGCAGACCCCTGAGGAGATTGTGCGCACAATGAACATCAACGCAGTGGCACCTATGTTCGTGGCACTCGCTGCGCTTCCTGATATGATCAGGCGCAACTCAGGCCACATCTGCAACATCACATCTGCAGGCGGAATGCTCGCAAACCCAAAGATGTCAGTATACGCAGCCAGCAAGTGGGCCGCAACGGGATGGTCTGACTCGGTACGCATCGAGCTCGAGGAAATGAAGAGCGACGTGCACGTGACAACAGTTACCCCTTACTACATCAACACAGGAATGTTCAACGGCGTGAAGTCACCGCTCATCCCTATCCTCAAGCCTGAGTACGTGTGCAAGAGAGTCATCCGTGCCATCGAGAGGAACACAAGATTCCGCGGCATTCCGTTCGGATTCCACTTCATCCGTTTCTGGCAGGCGATCCTTCCTACCACCATTTTCGATTTCTTCTTCGGAAACGTAGTAGGACTTTACCACGCAATGGACAACTTCACCGGACGCCAGAACCCTAACGCAGCTGCCACAAAGGCGTCATAAATCAAATAAAATCCGTATTTTTGGCCCCTCTGTCATTTCGACTGAGCAAAGCGAATGGAGAAATCTATATGGAGAATACATCTACAGAAAAAATCATAGCGATATCGGAGGCGCAGAAGAAGTATTTCCGTTCAGGAGAGACTTTGAGCATCGCATTCAGAAAGGAAATGCTTAAGAAGCTCCTTTCCGCAATGGAAAAATGGGAGCAGAAGCTCGCCGATGCACTCTGGACAGACCTTCACAAGTCATACGAAGAAGCATATCTCACCGAGATCAGCATCGTCAAGGGCGAGATCAGGACCCACATCAGAAAGGTGGGCAAATGGGCACGCAAGAAGAGAGTGCACACCCCTATCAAGCTCTTCCCTTCCAACACTCACGTAGTGAAAGAGCCTCTCGGATGCTCACTCATCATATCTCCTTGGAACTACCCTGTGCAGCTTCTGCTGAATCCGCTCGTTGGAGCGATCTCTGCAGGATGTACAGCAGTCCTGAAGCCGTCACCCTATGTCCCTAACGTATCCAAGGTCATCGAGGATATGATCGCAGACACATTCGACGAGAAGTATATCGCTGTGGTTCAGGGAAATAGAGTGGTCAATACTGCCCTCCTCGATCTTCGTTGGGACCAGATCTTCTTCACAGGAAGCCCTGCTCTCGCAAAGACAGTTATGGCAGCCGCAGCCAAGAACCTCACTCCTGTAGTTCTTGAACTTGGCGGAAAGAGCCCTTGCATCATAGACAGAAAGGCGGACATCGCAGTGGCGGCAAAGAGACTCGCCTGGGGCAAGACGCTCAACAGCGGCCAGACCTGCATCGCTCCCGACTACATCCTCATCCACAAGGACGTGAAGGATGCATTCGTGAAGGCGTTTGCTGCAGAGGTGAAAAACCTCCACGGAGAGGACATCCAGGCAGACAGACACTACGTAAGAATGGTGAACGACAAGGCATTTGAAAGAGTGACCGGATACTTCAAGGACGGAGACATAATATACGGCGGAAGATGCGATGCGGCAACACGTTTCATCGAGCCTACGCTGATGGAGAATGTGCCGCTAGATTCCCCTCTTATGACAGAGGAAATCTTCGGTCCAGTGTTCCCAATCATTACTTTAGATGACAACGGCAAACCATTCATTGAGAAGGTTATAGACTTCGTAACATCACGTGAGAAACCGCTTGCTTTCTACTACTTCGGAAAGGAGTCGGACGGATGGAAAGTGATCGGCAGAACATCGTCAGGAGGCGGCTGCATCAACGACGTTATTATGCATATCGCGAACGAAAATGCACCTTTCGGAGGAGTCGGAAATTCAGGTATGGGACGCTACCACGACAAGGACAGTTTCGATGCTTTCAGCCACACCAGAACAATCGTTTCGACAGGCAACTGGATCGACCTCCCGTTCCGCTATATGCCGTACAAGATGTTCGGCCTTGTCAAAAAAATACTTTAGAACTCCACCCTGTCATATCGAGCGACCGAAGGGAGACGAGATATCTACAATAAATGAATGCAGAAGGCCCAACCTTCTGCATTTTTGTTTATATTCGCGTTGTTTTGATCAAAACCAGACAGACAGATGGATTTAAAGGGCAAGAAAATCATCCTGGGCAGCAATTCACCACGAAGGAAGGAACTGATCGCAGGACTCGATATAGAATTTACAGTAGACACAGGCAATACATTCGAGGAATTATACGGACCGGAGACACCACACGAACAGATTCCTGAGGTACTGTCAGAAGGAAAGTCATACGGCTTCCACAGACCTCTCGAGGACGACGAGATCCTCATCACCTCAGACACACTCGTACTCTGCGAGGATCGCGTGATGGGCAAGCCTCAGTCCCGCGAAGACGCTATCGATATGATACGCTTCCTTTCTGGACGCAGCCACAAGGTCATCACTGCCATCACACTGCGCGACAGCCAGAAGTGCCACACTTCAAGCGACACTGCAGTTGTATATTTCAAA
>JAFYXE010000128.1 GCA_017546275.1 Bacteroidales bacterium
CACTCGCAGGGCGTGCTCAACGTGATCAAGAGCGCTTGCCAGGCTCTTCCTGACGTACAGATCGTAGCAGGTAACGTCGCTACTGCAGAGGGTGCAAAGGCTCTCGCAGATGCAGGTGTAAGCGCGGTGAAGGTCGGTATCGGACCAGGATCAATCTGTACTACACGCGTTATCGCTGGTGTTGGTATGCCACAGCTTTCAGCAGTGATGATGGCGTCTGAGGCTCTCAAGGGCACAGGCGTTCCAGTAATCGCTGACGGTGGTATCCGTTACTCAGGTGACGTTGTGAAGGCTCTCGCAGCTGGTGCAAGCACAATTATGGCAGGTTCACTCTTCGCAGGTGTTGAGGAGTCACCAGGAGAGACTATCATCCTCAACGGACGTAAGTACAAGTCATACCGCGGTATGGGCTCGCTCGAGGCTATGCAGCAGGGTTCAAAGGACCGTTACTTCCAGGATATGGAGGCTGACATCAAGAAGCTCGTTCCAGAGGGAATCGTAGCTCAGGTTCCTTACAAGGGTACACTCAACGAGGTCGTTTATCAGCTCGTAGGTGGTCTCCGCGCAGGTATGGGATACTGTGGTGCCGCTAACATCGAGAAGCTTCGTGAAGCAAGATTCGTACGCATCACAAACGCAGGATACCTTGAGGGACATCCACACGATGTGACAATCACTCGTGAGGCTCCGAACTACTCAAGATAACATTCTGCTGATGAAGCGGATAGCTTATATAATAGCAATATTGGGGATCGTCTTGCCGATGCTTGCATCGTGCAAGGCGATTTCGGACTTTTTTGACAATGAGGAGACTGTTGCTGAAGTCGGCTCGGTGAAGCTCAAACTGTCGGAACTCGAGAAGGTCATCCCTAAGGGATTGCCTGCGGAAGACAGCGTGAGACTTGCTCGCCAGTACATCAACGCCTGGGCTCTTGACCAGGTCTTCCTCGGAGTTGCCGAGGCGCAGCTCTCGAAGTCGGAAAAGGACGTTACCAAGGAACTGGAGGCTTACAGGACTTCACTGCTGAAGTACCGCTACGAGCAGCTCTATGTCAACGAAAGACTTGACACTGCCGTGACCGACGATGCAGTACAGGAGTACTATGAGCGCCATCCTGAAAAATTTGTTCTTCAGCGTCCTGTGGTCAAGGCGCGTTTCCTCAGCATCTCGGAGGATTCGCCGCTTCTGAAACAGATACGCAAGAAGATGTCCTCTGACAAGGTCGAGGATCTTGTAGAGGCAGACAGCCTTGCATTCTCGTCCGCATTGAAGTTCAAGACCTGGAACGACGTGTGGATTGACGCCGCAACACTCGCTAGAGAGTTCGGACCGGACTATGCATCAGTGCTTTCTTCGGTTTCCTCAGGCTGGGTGGAGCGCAAGGACACAGCAGGAGTGATGAACGTCGCATATGTGACAGAGATCATACCGGCAGGACGCAAGTCACCGGTAGAGTACAGCACTCCGTTTATTAAGGATATGATAATCAGCGCGAGAAAGCAGGAGCTTGTCAGCTCTTTGGAACAGGATTTGCTTAGGGATGCGCTCGATAATGGACAATTTGTAATAGGTAGATAATATGAATATTCTCTGTATCAAGAGATTTGCGATAGCTGTGGCCGGTATTGCCATAGCTGTTTCGGCTTCTGCTCAGAAATATCCGAATGGTCTTATCGACAAGACCATTGCCGTTGTCGGTAATGAGATGATTATGATTTCCGACCTTGAGGAGGAAGTCCAGATGATGAGAGCGTACGGCACAATGTCGGACAAGAGCGGAAGATGCGAGATTCTCGAGAGTATGATGTCATCGAAGCTTTTCCTGATGCAGGCAAGACTCGACTCCATCGCTGTAAACAACGATATGGTCGAGGGTGAGCTTCGCAACAGAATCGATATGCTCAAGACCAACTTCGGAGGAGAAGAAGGTGTGGCTGAGCAGTTCGGAAAGCCGATCTACAAGCTCCGCCAGGAGTGGAGAGAGGCGATCACTGACCAGACTCTCACTCAGCAGATGCAGCAGGAGATCGCATCGAAGATTCCTGAGCTCACTCCGTACGATGTGCAGAAGTACGTTGATGAGACAGATCCAGCAGACCTTCCGATGGTTCCTATCAAGTATCAGTTGAGCCAGATCTGCATCTACCCTGACAGAGATGCTGCAAATCTTGCGGTAAAGGAGCGTCTTCTCGCTATCCGTGAGCGTATCATCAACGGCGAAAAGTTCTCTACTCTCGCACGTCTCTACTCACAGGACCCAGGTTCTTCAAGAAAGGGTGGTGAGCTCGGAATGGCCTCAAAATCAATCTTCTGGCCAGCATTCTCGGATGCGGCTATGGCCTTGAAGCCAGGCGTGGTATCCCAGATCGTCGAGACTCCGGACGGATTCCATATCATCGAGGTGCTCGAGAAGAAGGGCGATATGTTCAATGCACGTCACATCCTCCTCAAGCCTGAGTACACATCTGATGACAGAGAGAAGGCATTCCACGTGCTTGACAGCTTGAGAACAGAGCTCGCGAACGAGGCTGTGACATTCGGTCTCGCTGCAAGATTCTACTCAGAGGACCCTGCTACAAGAACAAACGGCGGACAGATGGCTGACCCTGCTTCAGGATCTACATATTTCGAGATCGACCAGCTCAAGCCTCAGGACTACGCTGCGATCAAGGACCTCAAGGTAGGTGACGTGTCTGAGCCATTCCAGTCTCTCGATAACGAAGGTCGTGACGGTAACCTCGTCTACAAGATCGTGAAGGTTGACAAGATCCTTCCTGCTCACCCGGCATCGTTCTCGAACGACTACACTCTCCTCCAGGATCAGGCAAGAAACAAACTCCAGATGGAGGCAATCGACAAGTTCATCGATTCTAAGATCAAATCTACATACATCATCATCGACCCTATGTTCGAGGATTGCGACTTCGAGCGTGAGGGTTGGTATGAGAAGATCCGTAAATAAGTACACATAAAGGAATGAGGTTTTTCCGTTCAATAGCTATCAGTGTGCTCGCCGTCCTGGCGGGCATATCTGTCGTATCCAGGGCTTATGCTCAGGGTGAAAACAGCCAGAACGGAAAGCAGGAAAGCAAGGACAGCCTTGTCGTGCTCCTCAGTTCGAAATCCGCTCAGATGGTGGACATTGCGGGTGCCAGCTACAGAAAGGTGGTAGGTCCTGCACGCTTCCTCCACAACGGAACATACCTTCTCTGTGACACGGCTCTCTGGAATGTAGAGACCAAGATCATTGAGGCTTGGGGCAATGTGAGCATCCTCCAGGATGAGACAGTCCTCACAAGCGACAAGCTTACCTATATCATAGACAGAGACCTTGCGGAGTTCCGCGGTTCTGTAGTGCAGCTCACTGACAAGGATCATAATACCTTGAGGACCAGACATCTGGATTACAATACTGCCGACTCTGTGGCTATCTTCCAGAACGGTGGTGCGATGCGTGACAAAGACGGTCAGATCATCGAGAGCCGCAACGGTACATATGATTCAAAGGTGAAGACATTCACATTCGAGAACAATGTGAATATGTTCACAGACTCGATCTTCGTGAAGACACGCTCGCTGATCTACGAGTCTGACAAGGATCTCGCGACATTCGGTTTCGCCACAGATGTGTGGAAGGATGAGAATATGCTTTCTTCCAACAGAGGCTGGTACAACCGTGCACAGGAGACATTCTTCTTCACCGATGATGTCCACCTGATGTCGGAAGATCAGGAAGGCTGGTGCGACAGTCTCTTCTTCTACAGAAATACATCCAACATCGATATGCTTGGCAATGCCCAGGTGACCGACACAACTCGCAACATCTTCGGCCTTGCTGGACGAATCGAGTATGTGGACTCCATCGCCAAGGTGACTATGACCCGCAAACCGGCAGTCATTTCAGAGACTTCCGAGCAGGACGGTTCTATCGATACACTCTATCTCGGTGCTGAGAAACTCGTGTACTACACCCTCAAGATGTGTGACATCGACAGCCTTGCAGTACTGGATGCACAGAAGCGTCTGAAGGATCTCGATGTGGATCCGGTAGGCGAGTTCCGCAGAAAGGCAGCCGAAGCTGCAGCAAAAGCAGCAGAGGAAGCAGCCAAAGAGGATCCGAACTACAGACCGAAAGACCAGCAGAAAGGCGACAAGCCTTCAGCTTCAGCTGCCCAGGCCAAACCGTCTGCTTCAACTGCCCAGGCCAAGTCATCAGATGGTCCAGCCAAACCGGCAGGCCCGACAGCAGGCCTTGGTGCAGGTTTGAAAACAGGCCTTGGTGCAGGCCCGACGAGATCACAGCTTCCTGCAATGCAGAAGGGCGGCCTCGGACGCGACAGCCTTATGAAGTCTGACAGCCTTATGAAGACTGACAGTCTGATGAGGTCTGATAGTCTCCCTATGAGAGACAGCCTTCCAGCAAGAGACGGTCTGATGTTTTCAGATAGTTTGATGGTGGCCGACAGACACGCTCTCTCCGACAGCCCCGCGTTTGCCGACAGCCTTATGGTAGAGGAGGAACTCATCGTGGAAGAACCGAAGGACACAACCAAGATCGGTTTCCTTGAGGCGATCCGCAATGTGAAGATATATAAGAAGGATATGCAGGTAGTCTGCGACTCTCTTGTCTACTCGGACCTGGATTCACTAGGACGAATGTTCAAGAATCCGATCATCTGGCAGGATGTGACCAGGCAGTATACCGCAGACAGTATCTCTGTTGTGGTGAAGAACAACGCTATGGAAAAGGCCAGCCTTATGTCCAATGCATTCATCTCTATCCAGGAGGACCAGACCCACTACGACCAGATCAAGGGAACTGAGATGCTTGCGTATTTTGACGACAATGGTGCACTCAAGCGTTTCGATGTGCTCGGAGGTGCTTCTGCACTGTTCTACATTCAGGAGAACGACGCACTCGCTACAGTGAACAAGCCGGAGTCAAAGATGCTTTCGGCTACATTCAAGGATGGCGAGATCCAGAGGATATACTATTTCGAGGCTGCAAAGAACGATGCATATCCGATTGTGCAGATGTCTGCTGACGAGCAGCAGCTCAAGGGCTTCAATTGGGCTCCGGACAAGAGACCTGCTGACCGCAATGCAGTCACACCGCTTTCGCTCCGCCCAAGTGACCGTAAGGAATATGAGCGTCGCCCACGTGCACAGTTCAGACAGACTGACATCTACTTCCCTGGCTATATGAAGGATGTATACCGTCAGATGGAGGTGCGTGATTCTCTCAAGCAGGTTCGTGAGCGCGACAGACAGATCGAAGAAGCGCGTGCAGCCGCACAGGCAAGGCGCGACAGCATCGCTCTCGCAGACAGTCTTGTCAAGGTTGCGGAACTTGCAAAGGCAGACAGCATTGCAGTAGCCGACTCTATCAGCAAGGCAGAAAAGGAGGCTATCGCTGTGGCGGATTCTCTCAAGACTGTAGCTGACACTTCGGCTGTGAAGGAAGTTGCGGAGAAGGTGATGACTCCAGAGGAGATCAAGGCTGCAGAGAAGGCTGCGAAGAAAGCCGCTGCTGAAAAGGCAAAGGCTGAGAAGAAGGCAGCAAAGGCAGCCCAAAAGAAAGCTAAGCAGGAAGCCCTCGAGGCTAAATGGGCGGAACTCGATCAGCGGGATGCCAATAAGGCTGCAGAAAAAGCTGCGAAGAAACTCGAAAAAGAGCGTAAGCGTAAGCGCAAGGCCCTCGAAAGCCAGGCCGCACAGCAACGCCGCGACATCGAGACCCTCGAAAAGTACCGTCTCAAATTTGAGCAACAGAAATCCCGCGAATCCAAATCCGGTAAATAACTATAAAAAAGGAGTTTGACAGTGCCGTCAAACTCCTTTTTCGTATCCGTACTAGTCCCTGAATCGGACATAGTGTGCGCGAAGTGACATTTTTTAGTCACTTCGCGCACATCGTTTCATTGCCAGGCTGTTAATGTCAGTCAAACTGAGAAGGGTGACTGAGGATTAGCGGAGCTGGAAGATCACCGGAAAGGTGTAGGTGACGGCAACGGCACGGTCACGCTGCTTGCCTGGAGTCCATTTAGGTGATGAGTTCACTACGCGGAGTGCTTCCCTGTCGAGCGCAGGATCTACGCCTCTGATTACAGTCGCATTTGCGAGTGTTCCGTCCGCCTTGATGGTGAATGAAAGTGTGACACGTCCAGACACTCCGTTCTCGATGCAGACCTGAGGATAAACGAGCCTCTGGTTTACCCATTTGCTGAACTCGTTGGCATCTCCTCCGTTGAATGTAGGCTTCACTTCCACCAATACGAATGGAAGTTCTTCTTCTGCCACTACATCTTCTTCTACATTATAGTAGTCTACGATTTCCACTCCGAGATCTGCATTGTCTTCGAGATTGAGGAAAAGATCATCCTCGATCTTGATGTCGTCATCTACGATCTCTATGAGATCAGAAAGTACTGGTATCTGTGGAGCTGCAGGTGGAGGAGGGGGAGTCTCGAATGTGATAGGGATGAGATCTGTCACCTCTGCCATCATTCCGTCGTCTTCAAGGACTGCAGTCTTGGTCTCTGCTGTGCTGTACTCGAATCCGAAGTACACAAGTCCCAATGCCACTATGCATCCGATTTCTGTAAAGAGGACTCTCTTGTTCTGGAGATCTGCTCTTTCGCTTTTCTTCTTTTCCATAATCTGAGATTTTAAGGGATTACACTTTGCTTCCGTTGCTGATGCAAAGGTACGACCCAAGATAGCCCAAAACCAAATATTAGGGCCTGCAAAATCTCTCTCAGTAGAACTGTAAGTGGTTGTAAATCAGTGGATTATAATATGAGTAATCCGGAAAATCTCTCCGTTTTTGCAACTCCCTGAAAATCAGGAGTTTATAGATTCGAGAAATTCTTCCTTGTCAGGTGCTTCCGAAGCGGAAATCTTGCCTTTCAGACGCCAGATGCGATTATAGATGATGCCCTTGTCCTTTTCGAGGATAGTGGAAATAGTGGTGCTTGAGAATCCGCTCGCTGCAAAAATGAAGAGCTTTACATCTTCACCCTTGAGTCTAGGCATCTGCTCTTTTAGTCTTGTGACAAGTCCGTTGCAGTTTCTGTCAAGCATAATCTCCAGACCTTTGATGGCCTTAGGATCTTCGCGCAGACCATCGATCACGGACTTCACCTCCTTTAGAATCTTGCCCTGCAGATTGTCAGTGCCCTCGTAGACGTAGTATTGTTCACAGAGTCGCTCCAGAAGGTCGAACTTTGCGATGGACATATGCTTCTCGGACGGCAGCCTCTTCGATGCCGCCTTCAGCCTGCCTTGCAGTTCCTCCGCAATGGTCATATACTTCTCGGTTTCCGCCTTCTCCTCCGCAAGTGCCTTTGCGGCTTCAAGGCGTCGGTAGCGTATGTAGCCCGTCAGGGCGAAGACGACCGCCATAGCCGCCAGCAGAACGAAAGCGATGATGAGCCTGTTGGTCCTGAGGCGCTGCTGTGAAAGTTCAAACTGCTGTGCCTGGTATTCCTTTCGCGCAGACTCGACAGAACGCTGCAATGTCGCATTCTGTACGGAATTGGTGTGCTCAGTCACGGCCTCCAACGCCACCAATGCCTTGGCGCTGTTTCCGGCCCTACTCTCCACTTGATACTCTCTGAACTTTATCTGCGCCTTCTGTGCCGGAGTCTCGGCTGTCTGCATCGCCTTGGCTATCCATTCGGCAGCCTCGGCATAATCTCCGGTCAGTGAATATGCATATGCAAGCATACCTCTGTCCTCGCAGCTCAGCGGGCACTTCAGCTCGTTAGCTTTGCGCGCCAGCAGACTGATAGAAAGCTGCGGATCCTGCTTGGATGTCTCCAGGCAGAGTGCAGCATAGGCCTCAAGACAGGCGGCCTCCAAAAGAGTGTCGGCCGCCTGATGAGCCTGAAACATTGCATTCCTGAAAATCTTCTCTGCGGAAGCGTAGTCCTGGAAATTGTACCTTGCCACGCCGCCCTCGAAATAGGCGTGAAGAGAATTGTATGGCATATCTGCCTTCTGGAATGCCTCCAGAGCTTTATCCAGATATGCGATTTCCTCAGAATGGCCGCCCGTAGCGTTATATGTATGAGCGATCTTCTGATATATGGTTCCGAGACTGCGGAAGTCTTCCGACTTCAGCGCTATGGTCTCGGCCCTTGAGTATGCCTCCATCGCCTCGCTGTATCTCCTGTCCTGGTACAACGAATGTCCACGGCCGATCTCGTCCTCGACCTTCACTTTTGTGCAGGACACGAGGATCAATGATACTATTAATATATAGGAGGCGATTCTTGGCATAATTACTCTGCGTAGAGACGGATGATGTTGAGGATTACCTCGCTGGCTTTCTCCATACTCTGGAGAGGGAGGTACTCCATCTTGCCGTGGAAGTTGTGACCGCCTGCGAAGATGTTCGGACAAGGAAGACCCATAAACGAGAGGTTCGCTCCGTCAGTACCGCCGCGGATAGGCTGCACCTTTGGAGTGATGCCTGCCATCTCGATAGCCTTCATCGCCTTCTCCACAATGTGGAAATGCGGCTCCACCTGCTTGCGCATATTGTAGTACTGGTGCTTCAGCTCGAGAGTCGCTGTGCCCTCGCCATACTTCGCATTGATGAAATCCACACACTTCTGGATGAACTCCTTCTTCTGCTCGTAAAGAGCCATATCGTGGTCGCGGATGATGTATGAGAATGTAGCGCTCTCCACCTCGCCCTTGAAACCGATAAGGTGGTAGAATCCCTCGTAACCCTCTGTGTACTCAGGGCGCTGCTCCACTGGAAGCAGACCGTTAAGTTCCATTCCGATGAGGGTCGCATTCTTCATCTTGCCCTTTGCTGTGCCCGGATGCACATTGCAGCCCTGGATGTGGATAGTCGCGCCGGCAGCATTGAAGTTCTCATACTCCAGCTCACCGATCTGGCCGCCGTCCATAGTATATGCATACTGAGCGCCGAACTTCTGCACGTCGAACTTGACCACGCCGCGTCCGATCTCCTCGTCCGGTGTGAATCCGATCTTGATGTCTCCGTGCTTGAACTCAGGATGCTCCACGATATACTGAACAGCATTCATAATCTCAGCGATACCAGCCTTGTCGTCAGCGCCGAGGAGGGTAGTTCCGTCAGTAGTGATGATAGTCTGACCTTTATATTTAAGGAGTTCAGGGAACTCGCTTGGCTTGAGGTACAATCCAGGTACACCCTTAAGAGCGATCTCGCCGCCGTCATAGTTCTCGATGATCTGTGGCTTCACGTCGTTGCCCGGTGCATCCGGAGCTGTGTCGGCGTGTGCGATGAAACCGATCGCAGGCACATCCTTTCCGCAGTTGGACGGAATGCTCGCCATCACATAGCCATACTCATCCAAAGTCGCCTCCACGCCCATAGCGAGAAGCTCGTCGCGAAGCATCTTCAAAAGGTCAAGCTCCTTGGCTGCACTTGGCTGTGTCTCCGACTCAGGGTCTGCCTTAGTGTCCACAGCCACATATCTCAAAAATCTGTCTAAAATCTTTTCCATATAGTTTCGTTTTGTTGTAATGCTTTATTTGGGGGTACTGTCGTTTTTTATGACAGTTGTCAGAGGAGCAGCAGGCTCACTCCCATAATGGCCATACCGCCCACCACTCCGGCGATAGCGATGTGGTGTTTTCCGTATTTCTCCGCAGTCGGCAACAACTCATCCAGCGAGATGTAGATCATAATGCCCGCCACCGCTGCAAGAATCAACGGGAACACAGGGCCGCCGCCGGTGATCTCCACTCCGAAGATCGCTGTCACCGCAAGACAAAGCAATGCGCCGAACACCTCGCTCAGGCCGGAAAGCGTCGCATAAAGCAGCGCCTTTCCCTTGCTCTTTGTCGCATAATATATAGGTATGGCTACAGCAATTCCCTCAGGGATGTTGTGGATCGCAATTGCGAAGGTGATGCCCGCACCCATCTGAGGGTCGTTGAGCGCACCGATGAACGATGCGATTCCCTCCGGAAAGTTATGCACGGCAATGGCAAGTGCGGACATAATTCCGAGTCTGTGCAGAGCCTTCTCGTTGCCGGTCTGCTCCAGCACACCCACCGCCGCCGTCCTCGCGTCAAGCGAAAGGCCTGACGCTTCGTGCGGGTTCTCGTATTCCGGAATCAGGAAGTCTATGAGAGTGATGATGCCCATACCCGCGAAAAACGCCAGAAGGACCAGCGACTCTCCGTACTTCAGCGACCCGATCGAAGCGATCTCTGCCTGAGCCTCCGGGAAGAGCTCCGTCAGCGAGATGAATATCATCACGCCCGCGCTCACTCCCAATGCTCCGGCCAGGAAATTACTGCTGAGTTTCTTCTTGAAGAGCACGAGCGCACCTCCGATGCCCGTAGCGGCACCGGCGACCAGCGTCAAAAGCAATGCACCCAATACTCCGTTCATAATAGATTCAATGTTTCACTCTGTCATTTCGACCGAGCTTTGCGAGTGGAGAAATCTATTCTTCTTTTTTAGTTTTCATAGCAGCATATATCATATATATAATAATAGCTGCATAAGGAATGATAGCCACAGGCTCAGTCCAAGGCGACGGCTTCATATACATATCCACCTCCGCAAATCTGAGGATAGCGCTGACAACGCCCATAAGCGCACCGCCGGCGATGAATCCGGAAGCAATCAGCGTGCCCTTCTCATTGCGTGCCGCGTTAAGCTCCTTGTCCTTGCTGCGGCTGCTCACATACCGAGATACGGCTCCACCGATGAGCATAGGCATATTGAGGTCGATAGGGATGAACATACCGAGTGCGAAAGGAAGTGCAGGCACCTTGAAGAATGTAAGCACAAGCGCAAGCACGGCACCGATGCCATAAAGAAGCCAAGGTGCGCTTCCGCCGTTCATCATAGGCTCGATTACCGCCGCCATCGC
>JAFYXE010000129.1 GCA_017546275.1 Bacteroidales bacterium
TCATGCTCTGCTTAAATTTCGTTTAAAGTGATTGTTTTAGGGTTCTGTGCCTGGTGCGGGTGCTCGTTACCTGCGTAAAGATACAGGTTGTTGATGAGCTTCGAACCAAGACGATTCTTAGGAAGCATACCCTTTACTGCCATCCTTAAGACTTCAGTAGGCTTCTTTGCCATAACCTCCTTAGGAGTAGTGAAACGCTGTCCACCTGGATAACCAGTGTAGCGAACGTACACCTTGTCAGTCATCTTCTTACCAGTGAATCTTACCTTGTCCGCGTTTACAACGATGACATTGTCACCGCAGTCCATATGCGGAGTGAAAGATGCCTTGTTCTTACCACGAAGAACGAGAGCAAGTCTGGCAGCAAGACGGCCTACTACGAGGTCAGTAGCATCGATCACAACCCACTCCTTCTTGATATCGCCTGCCTTGAGGGATACCGTTTTGTAGCTCTGTGTGTCCATCTTGTACTTTTAAATGGTTAATACTTAATAATTTAATACTTAATTTGCGATCCCTACACTACATAGGGGGCGCAAAGATAAGAAGATTTTTCGGTTTATCAAAATTTTAGCGAAAAAGCTTAAAATTTAGATTGATAGTACGTTAAGTACGTTGATGAGCTCTCGGTCGATAGGCTTGTCGACGCGGATCGCCTTGTTGAAAGGAACGTAAACGATCTGGTCGTTCTTCACACCTACCATTATATTACGCTGTCCGTCCTTGAGGGCGTCGATGGCTGCTACGCCGAGACGGCTGGCAAGGATACGGTCGTTGGCTGTAGGCACACCGCCGCGCTGGAGGTGGCCGAGGATGGTCACGCGTGCCTCAAATTCAGGATACTCGTGCACAAGACGGTCCGCATAGTACTGGGCTCCGCCTGTACCGTCCTTCTTGGACTCGGAAACGAGAACGATCGAACTGTTCTTGCTCTTGCGGACACCGCGGCCGATGAATGTAGCCAGCTGGTCGAACTCCACCTTGTCCTCAGGAATGATGGCAGCCTCTGCTCCGGTTGCGATCGCAGCGTTCTGTGCGAGGAAGCCTGCGTCACGTCCCATAACCTCAACGAAGAAGATGCGGTTGTGAGAGTTTGCTGTATCTCTGATCTTGTCGACACAATCCATAATTGTATTGAGGGCGGTGTCATATCCGATGGTAGTATCCGTACCGTAAAGGTCGTTGTCGATTGTTCCCGGAAGACCTACGCAAGGGATATCATATTCCGCAGCGATCACCTGTGCTCCTGCGAGCGAACCGTTGCCTCCGATGACGATGAGAGCGTCGATTCCGTGTGCCTTGAGGTTCTCGAATGCCTTTGCACGACCCTCCTCATTCATAAAGTCCTTGCTTCTGGCTGTTCTGAGGATAGTACCTCCGCGGTTGATTGTGCCGCTGACGCTTTCAGAGGTGAAGTCCTTGATCTCGTTGTTGATGAGACCTTCCCAACCTCTGTAAATACCTTTCACCTTCCATCCGTTGTAGATGGCTGCACGTGTCACGGCTCTGATGGCCGCATTCATTCCGGGAGCGTCACCGCCTGAGGTGAGGATGCCCACTGTTGATATCTTTGCCATATGTAGGTTTTTGTTTTGTTCAAATTCCCACAAATCTACAAAATTTCTGCTATTTTTGCAGTTTCTTTTTTACGAATATGAATATAGGTAACATAGAACTTGGGGACAGGCCGCTTTTCCTTGCGCCGATGGAGGATGTGACAGACGCATCATTCCGTTTCATATGCAAGGAATTCGGTGCGGATATGATGTACACCGAGTTCATTTCTTCCGACGGTCTCATCAGAGACGCACGCAAATCTCTCGAAAAACTGGTGACCTACGATTATGAGGCACCTATCGGCATCCAGATCTACGGAAACATTCCGGAGGCGATGGTGGACGCGGCGAAGATGGCCGAGCAGGCCGTCGAGATCGCCGGCGGACACGGAGCCGACCTTGTGGACATCAACTTCGGATGTCCGGTGAACAAGATCGCACGCCGCGGAGCCGGATCGGGAATGATGCGTGAACCGGACAAGATGGTGGAGATCACCCGTCAGGTGGTCGAGGCCGTGAAGCTTCCGGTGACCGTGAAGACACGCCTTGGCTGGGACGAGGACTCCAAGATCATCGTCGAACTGGCGGAAAGGCTGCAGGATGTGGGCATCCAGGCCCTGACCATCCACGGCCGCACACGCTGCCAGATGTATACCGGAGAGGCCGACTGGACCCTCATCGGAAAGGTGAAGGAAAACCCGCGTATGCATATACCTATTATAGGTAATGGAGACATCAACTCTCCACAGAAGGCAAAGGAATATTTCGACAGGTACGGAGTCGATGCGATTATGATCGGCCGCGCGACATACGGACACCCTTGGATCTTCAAGGAGATCAAGCACTATCTGCAGACAGGCGAACTGCTTCCGCAGATGAGCGTCCTCGACAGAGTTCAGCTTGCCAAGAGGCACCTCGCGAAGTCGATCGAGATCAAGGGCGACAGAGTGGGCATCCTCGAGATGCGCAGACACCTGTCCTGCTACTTCAAGGGACTTCCGGACTTCAAGGAGACCCGTCTGAAGCTTGTTACCATCAACGACCCGCATGAACTGTTCTCGACACTTGACTACATCGCAGACAGATGGGGAGAAGACGCCGCGCCGATGGCGGGGAACGTCTACGGAGTTTAGACTAGAATTGAATTATGATTGATCAGGTATTACTTTTTCCATATTGGCTTACACTGAAGACAAGACACCTTCTCTTCGACAAAGGATTGAAGAAGATCTACAGACCGGAGGTGCCGTCCATCTGTGTAGGAAACATAACAGTGGGAGGAACAGGAAAGACACCACACACAGAAATGCTCATACGCACTCTTCTCGAAGACAGCATCTGGGGCGACAAGAACATCGCCGTGCTCTCTAGAGGATACAAGCGCAAGAGCAAGGGCTTCCAGCAGGTATCAGCAGAAGGAAGGGCCATCGACTACGGTGACGAGCCGCTGCAGATAAAGAAGAAGTTTCCTATGGTGACTGTCGCTGTGGACAAGTCACGCGCACAGGGCTGCCGTTTCCTGACAGACCCTGAATCTGTGAAGACATCCAAGAAAGGAAGAAAGTGCATCCACAAGGAATTCCCTAAGGCTGACATCATAATCCTTGACGACGCGTTCCAGCACCGCCCTGTAAAGGCAGGCGTGAACATCGTGCTCGTCGACTACAGCAGACCTATATTCAAGGATCACCTTATGCCGCTCGGCAAGCTGCGCGACCTCAAGGAGAGAATCAGCGCTGCTGACATCGTGATCGTATCCAAGTGTCCGAAATATCTCGACAGCTGGGAGAAGAGCAAATGGACCGCTGCGCTCGGAATCAAGGAGAACCAGCACATCTTCTTCACCACAATCGCATATGACACTGCACAGCCTATCTTCAAGGAAGGCGACCCGAGATATCTCTATGCCCAGAGACTCATCCTCTTCACAGGCATCGCGAACGATGCGCCTATGGCAAGACATCTCAGCAGCACATACAAGATCGTGAAGCATTTCAACTTCCCGGATCACCACAAGTTCACACGTTCAGACATCTTATCCATCAGAGACGCCTCTGACGCATTCCCTACTTCTGTACTTATGACAACAGAAAAGGACTGCCAGAGAGTACGTGACTCCAAGGCAGTCCCTGAATCGCTCAAGAGAAGGCTTTTCTATGCTCCTATCAAGACCGAGTTCCTCAGCCCTGAGGACAAGGAGCAGTTCGCCTCAGTTCTTATGAGTTATCTGAAATAACCTGATTCTGAATTTCAACCGAAGTTTCGTGTACGGCACTGTATATAGCCTTGATGAACTCATCAGGGAGGCCGTAGTCGTTACCCATCGCTATAACTTTCGCAAACACCTTGTCCCATCTCGAAGTCTGAAGGATGGCCACGTTGTTGCTCTTCTTGTACTCACCGATCTGGCGGCTGACATTCATTCGTGATGCGAGAGCATACAGGATGTTCTCGTCGATGACATCGATCTTCGCACGGAGCTGGTCGATGTTCTCCTTCCATTCAGGTGAATCAGAATCCTTGTCCTTTACAACCACCTGCTTGTAGAGCAGATCGCTGAGCTCGTCCGGTGTCAGCTGCTGCTTCGCATCGCTGAGAGCGACAGAAGGATTGCAGTGCGCTTCGATCATAAGGCCTTCGAATCCGAGGTCGAGAGATCTCTGGCTGATTTCACGGATATAGTCTCTGCTTCCACCCATATGGCTTGGATCCACGAAGAACGGAAGTTCAGGGTAGCGGTTGCGGAGCTCGATGGCGACCTGCCACTGAGGCTCGTTTCTGTACTTGATCTTGTCGAATGTAGAGAAACCTCTGTGGATGACACCGATCTTCTTGATGCCGGCTCTGTTGAGTCTCTCCAAGGCACCGATCCAGAGATCGAGGTCCGCGTTCACAGGGTTCTTCACAAGGACTGGAATATCAGTACCTTTAAGCGCATCCGCAATCTCCTGAACCAGGAACGGGTTTGCAGTAGTTCTGGCTCCGATCCACACGAGGTCCACTCCGTATTTGAGACATTCCTTGACGTGCTTCTCGCTGGCAACCTCTGTAGAGATCTTCAGTCCGTATTCCTTCTGAGCTCTCTGCAGCCACTTGAGACCCTCTGAACCGACTCCCTCGAAGCAGCCCGGATGTGTTCTCGGCTTCCAGATACCGGCTCTGTACACATTGATACCCATATCGCGGAGGCCTTTGGCAGTCTCCATCACCTGCTCCTCAGTCTCGGCACTGCAGGGACCGGCTACAACGCTCGGTCTCGGCTCTGTAAACATTCCCCACTCATAGAGGGGAATGATGTCCAACTTATTGTCTGCCATAATATGTTCGTTTTATCTGATTATTCTTCTTATTCTGTTTGCATCCTCGATCAGTTCTCTGATGGCGTCTTCGTCTGACTCCTCGATCGCTTTCCTGAAGGACTGCATCTTTTCTATATAGGTGTCCATCACTCGGAGGACGTTGTCCCTGTTCTGCACCAGTATCGGCGTCCACATATCCGGGCTGCTCTTTGCAAGTCGCACAGTCGACGAGAAGCCTCCTGAGGCCAGGTCGAATATGTGTTTCTCATCCTTTTCCTTGTCAAGCACCGTCTGAGCGAGAGCGAAGGAGGTGATGTGCGAGATGTGGGACACATAGGCCGTATGCACATCGTGGTTCGAGGAGTTCATATGGATGGTCCTCATATTCAGGACATCGTAAAGCTGCTCTACCTTGCGCACCGCCTTCGGTGACGACTCCTCGGAGTCGCAGAGGATGCATACGTTGCCGTCGAAAAGTCCGGACATAGCCGCCCAAGGACCGCTGTACTCCGTTCCGGCCATCGGATGAGTCGCCACATACCGGTTTCTGCAAGGATGGTATTTCACAGCGCGGGTGAGATGCTCCTTTGTCGAGCACACATCGATGACAACCTTGTCTTCCGCTTTCATCTGAGAGAATGCATCCAAAACTGCCGGAAGCATCTTGAGAGCCGCTCCGACCGGCACCGAAAGCACCACGATGTCAGACTGCTCCAGACACTCCTGAAGTCCGGTCACCCTGTCGGCAAGACCGATCTTCACAGCCGCAGCCGCATTGACAGGATCCGACTCGACACCTATGATCTCGTCGGCGAATCCTCTCCTTTTTATGTCAATGGCCATCGAACCTCCTATGAGACCAAGGCCGACAATACCTACTTTCATTGTCTTGAGTTTAGATCTGGCGGATAAGGTCCGCCGCCTTTTTCAGGACTTCCGGCTTTGCGCAAAGCGAGATGCGCACATAGTCTTCGCCGTTCTTTCCGAAGATGAAGCCCGGGGTGATGAACACTCCCGCCTCATACAGAACCTTGTCGGCAAGCTGTTCTCCAAGGGATTTCTCCGTCCCCTCCGCCCTGTCGAAACGACAGGCATCAGTAATTTTACCCCAGAGGAACATTCCGGTGCTGTTTCTGTCGTATTCCACTCCGAGGATGTCGAAGATCTCTCCGGCAAGCACCCTTCTGCGCGAATATTCGGCATTCAGCTGCTCAAACCATTCAGGTCCCTGCTTCAGCGCCTCGACCGCAGCAAGCTGCAGAGGCTTGAACATTCCCGAATCCATCTGGCTCTTCACCTTAAGGATCTGCGAAATCACTTCCGCTTCGGCAGCCACCATTCCCACTCGCCATCCGGCCATATTGTGGGCCTTGCTCAACGAATTGAGTTCCAGGCAGCATTCCTTTGCGCCCGGCTGGGCAAGGATGGAAATCGGACGGTCGTTCAGGATGAAACTGTACGGGTTGTCATTGCAGATCAGGATTCCGTGTCTCTTTCCGAAGTCTACAAGCTTCGCATAAAGTTCCTCAGTCGCAGAAGCGCCTGTAGGCATATTCGGATAGTTTGTCCACATTATCTTCACTCCCTCCAGATCCATCTGCTCCAATGCCTCGAAATCCGGCTGCCATCCGTTTTCAGCCTTGAGGTCGTATCTGACGATCTCCGCCTCGACAAGCTTCGATGCCGAAGAGTAAGTCGGATAGCCGGGATCCGGAACCAGCACCTTGTCTCCCTTGTCCAGGAACGCGAGCGAAATCAGAAGAATGGCTTCCTTGGAACCTACAAGCGGCTGAATTTCCTTGGCAGGATCCAGTTCCACTCCATACCAGCGTGCATACCACTCCGCAAAGGCAGCCCTCAGCTCCGGCAGTCCCACATAGCTCTGGTACGCGTGGTTGCCAGGCTGGACAGCACTCTCGCACAATGCAGCAACAGCTTCAGCCGGCGGCATACCGTCGGGCGAGCCTATGCCGAGGTTGATGACCGGCTCTCTGCCTGCCGCAGTCCTCTCGGCATTCATCGCTGCGATTTCCTTCAGCTTTCTGGAGAAGTAGTATTCCTGAACCGACTCGGTTCTCTTTGCTGGCTTGATCATCATATCGCTGAAATATATTCTCCTAATATATTAAGGTCTTCCATAAGCGGTCTCACAGCCGCCAGTGCCTGCTCATAGCGGACATAGTCGTCGAACTTGATGTCCACGTAGAAGAAGTACTGCCATTCCTGACCAGGGATAGGAAGCGACTGGATTCTTGTAAGGTTCATTCCGTAGAATGAAAGTATTGTCAGGACGTGAGCGAGAGAGCCGGGGGTGTGCGAAAGCGTGAAGCACATAGATGACTTGTTCACCTTAGACTTGTCCACCTCGAGGGCGTCATCCAGGATGAGGAACCTTGTGAAGTTCTGCTTGTATGTCTCAATGCTTTCAGCAAGCATTTCGAGTCCGTAAAGCTCAGCGGCGAGTGTAGATGCCACTGCGCCGACGCCCTTCAGGCCTTCCGCAGCAAGATCAGCGGCACTTTTTGCAGTATCCTCCGACTCGACAAGCCTGATCCAAGGATAATCCTTGAAGAACTGACGGGTCTGGTTGATAGCCATATAATGTGTCCTGACCTCCTTGATGTCCTCGATGGTCTGTCCAGGAAGGGCCATAAGGTTCTGCTGGATCCTAAGGAATACCTCACCCTTGATCTTGCGGTCATACTTGCGGAGGAGTTCAAAGTTCGGAAGAAGTCCTCCCGATACCGTATTCTCTATAGCCATCACCGCAGCATCCGCCTTACCGGAATCGATATTCCTATAAAGATCCTCGAATGTAAGACACTCCACAATATCCGGCACGATATGTCCGTGCTCCTCATAGAAAAGTCTGGCCGCCTGTTCGTGGAAACAGCCCTTCACTCCCTGTATCGCTACCCTCTTGTCCATAACAAAATAAAAAACTGTCCGGTGAAAAGGCCGGACAGTCTACAAATATAGCATTTTTTCTGACTATACAGTCATCATTTCCTTTTCTTTTGCAACTACGAGCTCATCAACCTTCTTTGTGAAAGCGTCAGTCTCCTTCTGGATGAGCTGCTCGTACTCCTTCTGGAGATCCTCAGGCATACCCTCCTTGTTAGCCTTCTTGAGGTGCTCGATACCGTCACGACGTGCGTTACGTACGCTTACCTTTGCATTCTCACCTGCAGCCTTAGCCTTCTTGAGAAGCTCTTTACGACGGTCCTCAGTAAGAGGTGGAACTGTGCAGCGGATAGCCTCACCGTTGTTTGATGGAGTAAGACCGATGTTCGCATCGAGGATAGCCTTCTCGATAGCCGGGATCATCTTCTTCTCCCAAGGCTGGAGCATAAGTGTCTTAGCGTCCGGAGCAGTAACTGAAGCTACCTGCGGCACCGGTGTAGGGCTGCCGTAGTAATCAACCATTACGTTGTTGAAAACACGAGGGTCTGCCTTGCCGGCACGATATGTCTTGAGTTCCTCATCGAGGTGAGAGACAGCGTGCGCCATCTTGTCCTTCGCACCTGCCAGAATTTCTTTAGCCTTTGTAATCATAATATCTGTAGTGTTAATTATTTCTGTTTTAGATCTCTCGTCTCCCTACGGTCGTTCGAGATGACAATTATACGTGTACAAGAGTACCGACCTTCTCGCCCTTCACAAGCTTTGTGAGGTTGCCCTTCTGGTTCATATCGAACACGATGATAGGCATATTTCCTTCGCGGCAGAGAGCGAAAGCGGTCTGATCCATAACTTTGAGACGGTCCTCGATAGCCTTGTCGAAGCTGAGTTCCTCATACTTCACTGCGCTAGGATCCTTCTCAGGGTCTGCTGTGTATACTCCGTCCACGCGTGTTCCCTTGAGGAGTGCGTCTGCACCGATCTCGAGAGCGCGGAGAGCTGCGCCTGAATCTGTTGTGAAATAAGGGTTACCTGTACCGCCGGCGATAAGGGCTACACCGCCCTTCTCCATAACAGCGACAGCGTCATCCCTCATATAATACCTTGCTACAGGCATCATAGGAGTAGCTGTGAACACTTCAGCCTCAACTCCTGCAGAACGGATGGCCATTGCGAGACCGAGAGAGTTGATCACAGTTGCGAGCATACCCATCTTGTCTCCGTTGACTCTGTCAAAGCCTTTGCCGACACCCTGAAGACCTCTGAAGATGTTGCCTCCTCCGATGACGATAGCCACCTGAAGGCCGTTCTTCACAGCTGATGCGACTTCTTCCGCATATGCTGCAAGCCAGTTTTCATCAATACCTTTTCCGGCAGGGCCTCCAAGGCTCTCACCGCTCAATTTCAAAAGAACGCGTCTGTATGTACCCATAATGTTGTTGATTTCAAAAATTCAAGCAAACAAAAGTATCGAATTATTATGAAACTTCCAAGAAAGAATATATCTTTGCAAGGCTTTAGGGCTTATTCTAACTGGATATTAACTATTAAAAGATTATTATAATTATGGCACTTTCTTCAATTACCAAGAAGCTTATTATGAGTGTAAGCGGCCTTTTCCTCATCGTGTTCCTTCTCCTTCATATGACAATCAACCTTTTCTCGGTTGTTGACACATTCAAGGGAACTTACGGAGCAGCTGAAGGTCTTTTCCAGGCAGGATGTGATTTTATGGCACTTCCTATCGTAACTGTTATGGTTCCTGTGCTTGCGTTCGGTTTTGTATTCCACATTCTTTACGCATTCATCCTCACAGCTGGTAACATCAAGGCTCGCGGCGGCGTTAAGCGTTACGAAGGCGGCAGCAAGGGCAAGGCTGAGTCTTGGGCATCGAAGAATATGCTCGTTCTCGGTATCGTAGTTCTCGGTCTCGTAGCATTCCACCTCAACCACTTCTGGGCTGAGATGCAGCTCAAGGAGTTCCAGGGACACCACGCTGAGAACCCATACCTCCTCCTCAACACAACATTCCAGAACGGTTGGATGGTAGTTCTCTACGTTATCTGGTTCGCAGCTCTCGGCTTCCACCTCTGCCACGGTTTCTGGAGCGCATTCCAGACAATCGGTCTCAGCAACTCTATCTGGGAGAAGAGACTCTACTTCATCGGTAAGGTTGTTGTCGGAATCATCGTTCTCGGATTCTCTGCTGTTGCAGTCAACGCATTCCTCCAGGCTAACGGCCTTCTTTGCTGCGGCTGCTGCTAATCAGCACATAAGATAAAAAACAAGGTGACTACATCTCGTAGTCACCTTATTTTTTATCCATACGACTGAAGGGTGATAGAGTCGGTTCAGATGGCGTGGTCGACCTCGACCCGGTGAGCCGAAGGGGTTAACGACAGTGTCTTAAACCGGCGAGAAGTCTGTACGAAATCAGATTGCGAGTGTCTTGTCGCGGAGCCAGGCGGCAGTGCGAGGCGGGAGATGAGGAGCAAGGGTGCGGTAGACGCGGTCGTTGTAGGCATTGAGCCAAGCGACAGCCTCTGGGCCGAGCAGCTCCGGAAGCACCGCCGAAGTGTCGATGTGACACAGAGTCAATGTCTCGAAATCAAGCCAGTCTCCGAACTCGGTAACGCCTGCTTCACGGCAGAGGATGATGTTCTCGTGACGGATGCCGTGTACACCTTCTCTGTAAAGAGCAGGCTCATTGGATGTAACCATTCCCGGAAGAAGCGGCTGCGGATTATACTGGAAACGGATCGACTGCGGACCTTCGTGAACGCAGAGGTAGTATCCCACTCCGTGACCGGTTCCGTGGCCGAAGTTTCTGCCGGCACGCCACATCGGCATACGCGCGAGGGCGTCGAGCTGATGGCCGGTAGTGCCGCGAGGGAATGCTGCCATAGAAAGATCTATCATACCCTTGAGAACTAGAGTATAGTCCTCCTTCTCCTGCCGGGTACACTCACCCATAGGAACGGTTCTGGTGATGTCTGTAGTACCTGTGAGATACTGTCCGCCGGAATCCACAAGGTAGAGTCCGCGAGGTCTGATGACAGACGAACCTTCACAAGGAGTAGAATAGTGAGGGAGAGCCGCAGAAGGACCATAAGCCGAGATGTTCTCGAAACTGTTTCCTCTGTAGCCCGGAATCTCCGCACGGAAAGCAGTCAGTCTCTCTGATGCTTCCCACTCTGTCACCTCACGACCGGTAGCCACCTCTTCATCAAGCCAATGCAGGAAGCACTCCATTGCAACACCGTCATCAACGAAAGTCTGACGGAGATGCTCGATCTCGGAAGCGGTCTTCACCGACTTCTCGAGAATGACCGGAGATGTGCCATTGGCGATGCAGGAAGGAAGGAATATCGAACCGATGCAGTCAGCTATATGATAGTTCAACGTAGACGGATCGACAAAGATGACACCGGAATGTTCATCATCTCCGAAGTCAGCAAGACCGATGCACACAGCATCATAATCCTCGACAGACACGCCGTCAGCCTGAAGCTCGGCGAAACTGTCCTCTGTATCAGGATCCGTATAGTCGACAACCGAAGGCTTTCTCACATACCACTTTGCATAGTCCTGAGACACCAGCAGGTATGAGATGACCAGAGGATTATATTCGATATCTGAACCTCTCACATTGAGGATCCAAGCGATCTCGTCAAGAGAAGAAAGGAGCACCTTGTCATAGCCGTTCACAAGCATCCACTTTCTGAGCCAGTTTATCTTTTCAGAACGCGGAACACCTCCGAAGCACTCCACGTCAAGAGTAGTGACAGGAGTAACCGGCACCCAAGGTCTTCCCTCCCAGAGAGTGTCAAGAAGATCCGGCACATCCACAACGACAGCATCCGAACCGAGAGCCTCTCTCAGTTCCGCCACAGCACTCACGCTCTGGCAGAGTCCGTCGACAGCCACCACACGTGCCTTGCCGGCAAGCCACTCAGGGATATACACCGCACCCGGAATCCTTGTCTTGTGAAGTTCCACACCTGTCCCCTCCAGCTGGTCCACAGCCTGGATGAAATATCGAGAGTCAGTCCACAGACCTGCGTGATCTTCAGTAATCACCACATCGCCTGCCTCACCGGTAAATCCGGTAAGCCACTCCACCTGTTTCCATCTTGGAGCAGGATACTCGCTGCTGTGCGGGTCACTGCCGCTGATCACGACAGCATCCCATCCGTTCCTTGACATCAGCTCTCTAAGAGCATTGATTCTGTCGGCATAGAGATTTCCCATAGATTATGTCTTATACTAATTCAGCAATTATAGCATCTGAAATGAAGAAGCGGTCCTCCGGTATGCGGAGCCTGCCTTCTTCCGTGCGCACCACATCTCCGGCCGCCAGTCCCCTGTCCAGCGAAGATGCATCACAGCACTCTCTCATAGATTCCTCGGTCAGACCCTCCGCTGTTCTCAGGCCGAGCATCACGCGCTCGAGCTTCAGCTGCTCTTCAGTCAGTTCTTCAGAGCCGGTCACCAGACCGAAGTCCCCGGCTTCCGCAGCGCACAGATAGGCCGCCAGATCCGGATTGTTCCACTTACGCACTCCGCCCACATAGCTGTGCGCTCCGGGACCGAGACCCACATAGGTCTTATGGCTCCAATATGCGCTGTTATGCTTCGCCTCATAGCCGGGAAGAGCGAAGTTGGATATTTCATAATGACGGTAGCCAGCCGAGGCCAAGGCTTCGCAAAGCATACCGTACTGCCTTTCACAAAGTTCGTCCGAAGCCTCCGACCACAGTCCCTTTTCAACCAGTTTCGCCAAGGCGCTGCCCGGTTCCACGGAAAGCTGATATGAAGATATGTGCTGAGGCAGAATGCCTCTTGGAGATATCTCCAGAGCCTTTTTCAAGGTCTCCTTCCACTGATCGTCCGACAATTGGGAGAGTCCGAATATGAGATCGATGCTTATGTTCTGCACTCCGGCATTCTCCAGCATCGCATATGCCCTTGCTGCTGCATCGGAGTTGTGTCTTCTGTTCATCCAGCGGAGGATGCCGTCATCGAAAGACTGCACTCCCATACTGATTCTGTTGACACCCAGATCAAGAAGTCCCTTTATATACTCTTCTCCCTTTTCAACTATATCCTCCGGATTGACCTCTACGGTAAATTCGTCGAAAGGGCCTCCGTGTCCCACTTCACGAAGTGTGGAAACGAGACGTTCAAATACATAAAGGGGCAGCACCGATGGGGTGCCGCCTCCTATATATAACGTATTTACCTCTTCTGTGATCTCCGATGCGCGCGAACGGATCTCGGCGCAAAGTGCGTCAGCATACTGTCCGAACCTTGACTCGTCGTCTCTGCGGCATTTTGCAGCGACCTCCGAATAGAAGTCGCAATATGTGCAGAAACTCCTGCAGAAAGGTATGTGGACGTATATCAAAACTTATCGGAGGATAAGCTCGGTAGTACCGAGAAGTGACTTGGCTGTGTATGCCTCGATAGTGTAGACTCCCTTCACATAACCGGTCACACCGTTGAGATAGATACCCATCTCCACCTCTGAGCCCTGATAGTCAACCTCACGTGAAGCTGAGCAGATCATAGTCTCGCCACCGTATGTGAAAGTCTTCTGAGTGTCGTTCACGAGGAGGACTCCATCCGGATCCTTCACTCTGATGTATACTGTCACAGGACCTCTTTCAGCAAGGTCGTTCTCGCCGAGGCTGAGGCTTGTAAGCAGATAAACCACGCGGCTGCTTCTGTCTGTAACCTTATCCATAGAGTTGTATGCCTCTGTCTTGAGGTTGTATGCCTTGATCACCGCACCTGCAGCCACCTGTGAAGTGAGGCCGGCAACTGTCTTGCTCAACTCCTCAGACTTCTTGCGGCTCTCGGCTGCCTGACGGCGTGCCTCTGCAGCGTCTGCTGTAAGCTTCTTGTTCAAAGTGTTGAGAGAGTCGATCTGGATCACATAGCTCTTCATAATGCTTCTGAGCGTACCCAGCTCCTTCTCATACTGACGGATCTTGCTTCTGTTTGTCGCCTCTGTCTTCTGGATCTTCTCGATGAGGAGCTGAACCTCGATACGAGACGAGTCAAGCTGAAGGTTTATGTCGTCATACTCCGATGAAAGAGTCTCATAATCGTTCTGGAGCGCTACCATCTGCGCTGTAAGTTCTTCCTTTTCAACAGTCAGTTCATTTACCAATGATGACTTCTGATACCAGATGTATGCAAGTACTCCTGCCAATACTACGACCGCAGCGATAAGCGCATACATCACCTTTTTCAACATCTGTTCGTTCATTTTTCTTTGTTTTGGATTTGTTCTGTTTCCAATATCTCCGCAAAGATAGCAAAATATCGTATTTTTCTTATATTTGCGATGCTTACCAGCGGACCCGAAAGGTCTGCACAACAAAAACAATGCTATGAAATATGCAATAAGATCCGTAAAATACTTTTTCTATTTCTCGTTCTGGACTACAGTGATCGTCCTCGCCCTCGTGGCTACAGGCCTTGCCAGCGGCAACATCAACGAACTCTTCGAAGGCGGATACAACGCTCTTTGGAAGATCGCCATCTTCTTCGCGCTTGTCGCTGCCGTTTATCCGAAGGTGCAGTTCATCTCACGCAGGATGTATGTGAACGGAGAAATGAAGGACCACTCACAGGCCATCGCATCATATATGATGGACCAGAGATACGAGCTCGAAAGCGAGACCGCAGACACAATGACATTCCGTGTCAAAGGCCTCGGCGGAAAGATTCTCAAGATGTGTGAAGACAGGATCGTCATCACAAAAACCGAGGAAGGCTTCTTTATGGAAGGTCTCCGCAAGGATGTGCTCAAGCTCGCCTCAGGACTGGAATACCGCCTCAACCCGCAGGAGTAGGATTACTCCTCTCCGTTAAGCATCTTGGCAGCTTCGTCCAGCGCAGCGTAGAAGTCCTCGCCAAAGTAACGTTCTATAGGTTCGCGTAAGAATTGATATACGCGGACCTTATCTTTTTTACCCTTTGCGAAAGCATCCTGGCAGATGTGCCAACGGTGGAGGTTGAGAGCCCTTGTACCGTTGCTCAACTGAGTGATGCGGATAGGATAGAGCCAGCAGGAAATAGGCTTGCGGAAATCGCCCTTGCCCTGGAACCAGCAGCGCTCCATTGAGCAGAAGCAGTTGCCCTGCTCATCGAAGAGAGTGTAAACGCACTCGTCGCTTCCCGGAACGAGAGGTGTGACCATATCTCCGTCCATATCGATTTCATAGAATCCCTTCTTTGCCACTACTGCACGGCCTTCCTCCGACATAATAGGGGAGAAGATGTGGTAGTTCTTTTCAATGGCTTCAGCCTCGCACTCTTCCATCGGTGCACCGCTGTCTCCGATTACGCAGCAGCAGCCCTTGCACTTCTCATAGTCGCAGGCAAAATATTCTGTAAGGACCTCCTCTGAAACGAGGCAGTCGTCAATCTGAATGATGGTTCCGTGATACATATCTGTAAGTTTTATTTCTTTTCAACAATCATATATTCCACCTGGCTGCCCTTCTCGAGCTTTGCTATCACCGACTTCACCATTTCCGGAGTCACAGCATCTATCTTGGATGCATAGCCGGACGAGAAATCCTTTCCGTCGAGATGACGGAGCGCAACGGCATAGAGCCAGTATTCAGGTGTCTTCATATCAAGGGCATATCTGTTCTTCAGATATTCCTTGGCCTGGGCTACAAAGGCCGCTGACGGTCCTGTTTCCGCCAGTTTCGATATCTCCCTGCGGAGTTTCCAGAGGGTTTCGTTGCCGATCTCTTTTCCGTTGAGACTCAGCATAATGCTGCATCTTTCCTCCGGATAGATCCTCAATGCTTCCGACGCCTCTACATTGATGTGGTCGTCAGTAAATGCACTCACAAGATGCTGGCGGATTGCCATTGTGGCGATCTTTGCGGCATATACGTTTGACGATGTAAGCGCAATGTCTGACGACATAGCCACCAGAAGTGCGTCAGGCGAACCTTCTCTTCTAGTTGCCGCTCTTCCGGACACTGGCTGATACTGCACTGTGACCCTTCTGAACGACCCGTTTCTTGTCTTGAATGCTCCGACATACTGAAGGAGAAGTTTCTTGAGAGTTGTCTCCGAAATATCTCCCACGATGACAAGGACTCCGTCATTCATCTTGGCAGTCAGCTCATCGATGAGCTTTTCAGCCTTGTGCATTGTCTTGTCGGTAAGCTTGCCGGACGACTTGAATGTCGAATAGGCATAGCCAGGACACATCAGGCTGTCGATTTCCGTTTTAATATAAGCCGGTGTTCCCTTTTCATATCTCACCATAGCCTCCTGGCTGCGGCGATAATAGTCGAGAACGGATTGCTCTGGACTGCGACGACTGTTGGCCACTGCAAGGAGCGAGCGGATGAGCAGCTCGGCATCCTCCTTATGGGCCTCACCGGAGACAAAGACATTGGACAGGTTGACGACAGCGTCCATAGAGATGCCGGACAGAGACAGGATCTGCCTGAATGTGCTTCCTTTGACGCCGGCTATATTGCAGATGTCGAAGTAGTCGGAAATGAAGGCACCTTCTCCCTTCTCAAGATCCAGGATGCTGCCGAAGCCTCCGTTCATACACAGGGCATAGTGGAGACGTCCGCCTGTATCCATCGGCTTGTACACCACCTTGAAGCCGTTGCTGAACTCCCAGGTGTAGCCGCCTGAAATATGGTCCTTCTTCGAAGACTGAAGTTTGATCTTCGGACCTATGCCAGGGAGGGCGAGGGTATCTGCCGCATTGAAGAACGGCACTCCAGCAGACGCATCCGCATCTGTGATGAGGAGGGCCGATGAGATGCCTGAGAAGATGTTCCTGCGGACCTCGTCGCTGATTTCCTTGGATCTGTGGAAGGCCAGACGCTCTACAGGCGACGCAAGTGAACCGTTGTAGAGGTAGGCTGCTATGCATCTTTCAACATACTCTGCATTGCTTCTGAAAGCGCTGTCCGCCGTCTCGGAAAGTTTTGCGAAATATGCATTCTCGGCAAGACGGAGTTCCTCAGCGGAAGCTCCTGCCGAATCGATCTCGTTCATAACCTCGGACATAATTCCGAAAGCCTTCTCAGTATGCTCCTGAGCAACTGTAACGGCAAGACGGAAGAGTTCATCCGACGGACCGGCAAGGCTGTTGCGGTGGCTGAAGGCGATATCTGCAGCCGGCACATCTGCCTGTCTGAGCCTTGAAGCGATCCTGTTCTCGAGAACATATCCAAGTTCGAACACCGTCTTCTCGTAAAGTGCGGTCTGCACGGTGTTCATAACCTTCTGAGGCGTTCTGGAGGCTGCCCACTCGATGCTTCCAGTCACCTGTCCGGTCTTCGGATCCACGGTCTGCTTCAGTTCTGCAGACTTCGATCCCTGCCATACGTACTCCTTGTGCTGAGCCGGCTTTCCGTACGGAATCATAAAAGACATCGACCTGAGGCTCTGATGTACTGACGCCGCGTTGACATCACCGGAAACGATGATGGCCTGGTCCGCCGGTGCATATGAGGAATTGTCCACTATATCCATAAGGAACAGGAGAGTGGAATCCACTGAAGCCTGATCTTTTACAGAAATGTCTCTGAAGTGATATACTACCGCATCCTCGCGCACGTCGACAAAACCTTTGCGGCCCGGGCGTGAACCGTGACGGGTGAGATACCATCTTGGAGACTGGCCGGCGAGTCTAGGGAGCGAATCCAACAGGGATTCTGCCGGAGAAAGCGCACCTTCCTCTGTATCAACCTTCTGCACAATGGCAAAATCCGCAAGTCCTTTATGCGACGGATTCGATGCGACATAACACTTGATGCCATCGGGCAGGTCAGCGACAGTCACTGCAGCGTCCGAGGGCAGAAGCGGGAGGTCCTGGGCTGGCACGATAATTGAGTATAACAGCGCCGATACCAGGGCCAATATCTTTACAAAACCTTTTTTCATCATAAATACTGAAACGGAATGCAAAAATAAGACAAATTTTTCCTATTTTTGCATCTTTGGGTCCTATGGGATAATTATGTTAAACTTTTATAAATCATTATGAAGAAAATTTTCATCTTTTTTGCAGCAGCCATTATGGCCGCAGGCGTAGCTTCTGCACAGGACATCAACTCTGTTACAGAGACTTACAACAACGGTGCAATGGAGCTTGAAATGGGTAACAAGGAGGCAGCTCTCGGATATTTCCAGGCAGCTCTCACCGCAGCTGAGGAGCTCGGCGAGGAGGGTCTCCAGATCGCAGAGAACTGCAAGAACACTATTCCTGTTCTTATGGGTTCAATCGCTAAGGATTACATCAAGGCTGAGCAGTTTGACGCAGCTCTCGAGCAGCTCAACAAGACTATCGAGGCTTCTGAGCTTTACGGCAACGCTGACGAGGCAGCTGAGGCTAAGACCCTCATCAACCAGACTTTGATGGCAAAGGGTAACTCACTCATCAACGCCAAGGATTTCGCTGCAGCTATCGAGGTGTACAACCAGGTTATGGCAGCAGAGCCTACAAACGCAATGGCAGCTCTCCGTCTCGGTATGGCATACGGCGCAACAGGCAACACTGAGGAGGCTGAGAAGGCATACCTCGTTGCAGCTGAGAACGGCAAGGAGAAGGACGCTTACAAGCAGCTCTCTAACCTCTTCGTAAAGCAGGCTGCCGCTGTCCTCAAGTCTAAGAACTACGCTAAGGCTATCGAGCTCGCTCTCAAGTCTAACGAGTACCTCGAGAACGCTACTGCAATGAAGGTTGCCGGTACAGCTGCTTCTGCACTCCAGAAGAACGCTGAGGCTATCTCATACCTCGAGAAGTACCTCGAGCTCTCACCTAACGCAAAGGATGCAGCTCAGATGAAGTACACTATCGCAGCTACAGCTCAGGTTATGGGTGACAACGCTAAGGCTAAGGAGTACTACACTGCTATCCTCAGCGACCCTAAGTTCGGTCCTACAGCTAAGCAGATGCTCGAGACCATCAAATAATGATGAGAGAACTTGAACTGCTTGCTCCGGCAAGAGATTACCAGATCGGCATCGCAGCAATCGACTGCGGTGCCGATGCTGTGTATATCGCCGGTCCGCAGTTCGGAGCGCGACAGGCAGCCGGCAATGATGTCGACGACATCAGGAGGCTGTGTGAATATGCGCACAAGTTCGGCGCAAGGATCTTCGTTACGCTGAACACAATCCTTTACGATGGTGAACTGGAAGCCGCATACCGCCAGATGCTGGCAGTGCAGGAGGCCGGTGCAGATGCCGTCATCGTTCAGGATATGGCCATAATAGAGATGGCGAAAAAAGGCATCGGAAATCTCAAGGAGGACATCCGTATTCCGCTTCACGCATCCACCCAGTGTGCGATCAGGACGCCGGAACAGGCACGATTCCTTGAAAGTCTCGGATTCTCGAGACTGATTCTCGAAAGAGAACTCTCGCTTGAGCAGATCAGGGCTATCCGCGAGGCGGTATCCTGCGAACTCGAGTTCTTCGTTCACGGTGCACTCTGCGTATGCTACAGCGGACAGTGTTACCTTTCTGAAAAGATAGCAGGAAGAAGCGCCAACAGAGGCGCCTGCATCCAGGCCTGCCGCTCACGCTATGACCTTACAGACGCTTCGGGCAAGGTGATCGTAAGGGACAAGGCACTTCTCTCACTCAAAGACTACAACCTCAGAAACAGAATCGCAGACCTTGCAGAAGCCGGCATCTCGTCTTTCAAGATCGAAGGCCGACTCAAGAACGCGTCCTATGTGAAGAATGTAGTGAGAGACTATTCCATCGCTTTGGATGAACTCATCGGGAAACGTCCTCAGGACTATTTCAGAGGTTCATTCGGAAAGGTCTTCGGAGGCTTTGTTCCAGATACAAGAAAGACCTTCAACAGAGGATACACAGAGCTCTTCATCGACGGCAAGAGAGGCAGATGGGCCGCTATGGACGCCGCGAAGTCAATGGGTGAGGAGATCGGAACAGTCACAGCACTGAACCGCGACAAGTCTGTCCTCACACTCAAATTCTCAGCCGGCAACATCACTCTCGCCAACGGTGACGGATTCTCGTTCGTTGCCAAGGACGGTACCGTGGAAGGATTCCGCGGAGATGTCTGCAGCGGCAACACCATCAGGTGCAAGAGCACGCAGTCTCTTTTCACAGGAGCAAAAATCTATAGAAACATCAGCGCAACCTTCGAGAAGGAACTCGAAAGGAACAGCTGCACAAGGGAAATCCCTGCAACGGTTTTCATCGGATGTGTCAAAGACAACGGACTCTGGAGAGTCGAGGCGACTGCGGTGAGCGAGGACGGCAGGACTGCTGCCGTGAGCATCGACGCAGGTGACCAGACAGCGGTCAACTATGGAAGAATGATGGAGATGATGAGCGGACAGATGAGCAAGAGCACAGGTATGTTCAGGTTCACTGTCGGAGAAATCAACGCTCCGGAGGAACTTCCTTTTATGAGTGCGTCATCCATCAACGCCATCAGAAGAGCACTTGCCGAGAAGTTGGAGGCTATGCCGTGCAACAAAAGAGACCTTCTGGCAAGGGAGCTAACTATAGGTTGTGAGACAAAATACTTTTGGGAGGGTCCTCACCAGAAAATCTCTTATAAGCAGAATGTGTCAAACCATATCTCCGAAGGGGTATATCAGGCAGCCGGAGCCGACACTTCGGAAAAGGCTTATGAATTGACACACAAGGAAGGAGCGGAGCTTATGCGCACCAAATACTGCATCAGATATGAGCTCGGTCTGTGCCCTATCCACCAGAAGGCCAAGGACAGCGGCCCGCTCTTCCTCATCAACAACGGCCAGAGATTCGCTCTCCACTTCGACTGCCGCAACTGCGAAATGACCGTCAGTGACTAATCTGCCAAAAACGCCTCAACCTCTGTCTTCTTCATCAAACACCTTTGGCGAGTTTCAGGCGAAAGTCGCATAAGGTATAACGTAATTCCAGCAAAATCGAGCTTTTTCCGAACACCTTTGGAGAGTTTGGACCATTTCGGGCCCAAGGTGACACCAAACGTCAACTCCTGTTTTTCGATGAAGGAGGCGGTACTCCAGGAGCGAAAGACATTGCCTTGCCTTGAGCCTCAAGTTCCTTCATCATTTTTGTGAACTGTTTACCCATTCTTTCAGATTCTTCTCCCAGTCCTTTAAGCACGGCTCTGCGGTTGACACAAATAGCCATATCTGCAACAAACAAGGCCCTGATGACCGCAATTACTGTCTGTTCATTCCCACCCCATAACTTGGTTGCCATACTGAACATAGCATTAACTGCCAGATCCATTACTGCCATCATATCATCCTGCACATCAAGATCAGTATTAAATCTCAACCCACCGTCTCTACACTGGATTACCTCTAAAATCTTCTTCATAAATAGATTGCTTTAATCATTCATACTTAGATAAATAAACATATCGCCTTAATCATTCATACTACATAACCAGACAGCGTCTTATCTGACTCTCACTTATATGGAACACTCTATATAGGTACTCAGCAATCTGCTGTCGCTCCTGTCTGGACAGATGATATACAGACACCTTGTGATATCTCGGTAGAATATTGTTGTCAATCTCCGCACAGATATCCATATCCGAAGGCCTTCTATAATTAGACTTTCCATTTTCGTTAACAAGCATTTCCGCTTGGGAGTTCATACTTACCCCTCTTTCTATTACAGACAGATTAATAGGCGGCAAATCATTCTCCCGTCTCTGTTCAGACTCCCATTCTTCAGATGACTTTCTTGTCATATGCCAATTGAATGACCTCGGTGTGACAAATAAATTCTCTACTTGGGGGATATCAAGGACAGACTCTCTCAAAAAGACACCACTTTCATTCATCACATAATTATCCGGGAAGTGAGCTGCCTTAGAGATGTAACGATGATAATACCTTCGATCCAACATTCCATCATAAGGCATCTTTCCCATTTCTTTCATAAAAATTGAATTTACTGATGAATAAGGATAGGCATATGGAATCGGTGCTACTCCGTGATGCAGGGCATTTCTCAGTACATAACTCATAGCGGCAATCATATGGTTATACCCTACAACTTCCATCGTATAGTGATGTTTTTCTCCCAGTTTTCCGGAACGATGATATTTCCTATTGAAATACATACCGTATGAAAGACGGAAATTGCGCATAAATGCATTCGGGTCCGCGGATTGAATCATTTGGTGATAATGAGTCGACATTTCCGATTCCACAAGTCCCGTAGAGTCCGTATTATATAATGCCAGTGCAAAGCAGTTGAAACCCCTATTATAATCTTCAACATCTCTGAACATCACCTCTTCGCCAGCCGAGAGGCATAAGTGATATGTCTTCTTCATATTCAAAACACTTTTTTCCTCACACCTTTGGCGAGTTTCGGGCGAAAGTCGCATAAGGTATAACGTAATTCCAGCAAAATCGAGCTTTTTCTGAACACCTTTGGAGAGTTTGGACCATTTCGGGCCCAAGGTGGTACTTTGTTGCTGGGGGATCTGCCTTATCCACCAGAAAACTAAGTACTGCGAAATGACCGTCAGTGACTAGTATTCCAGGA
>JAFYXE010000130.1 GCA_017546275.1 Bacteroidales bacterium
CGTACTCCTGAATATGTAATAGAGAAGATGGCTGCCGGAAAGGCGGTGATAGCCATTACAGACGACGGCAAGTTTGCAGGCTTTTCATATATAGAGACCTGGGGACACAAGGAATTCGTTGCGAATTCCGGTCTGATCGTAGCACACGCATACAGAGGCCTCGGAATCGCTATGAGAATCAAGAAGCGCATTTTCCAGCTTTCGCGTGAACTTTTCCCTGAATCAAAGATTTTCAGTATCAGTACCGGAGCAGCCGTGATGAAGATGAACTATGCCCTCGGCTTCCGTCCGGTTCCTTTCGCATACCTCACAGACGACCCTGAATTCTGGAAGGGTTGCCAGGGCTGCAGAAACTTCCAGATCCTGGAATCCAACGATTACAAGATGTGCCTCTGCACAGGTCTGCTTTACGACCCCAAAGAACACATCGAGGTGATAAACCCTGTACATCTTTCCGATGTAAACCTTTAATTGATAATAAATAAAATCTAAAGATATGAACAATAAAGTTGTACTCGCTTTCAGCGGCGGTCTGGACACATCTTTCTGCGTCCCTTACCTTAAGAATGAAAAAGGACTTGAGGTCCACACTATAATGGTGAACACCGGAGGATTCTCTGCAGAGGAGGAAAAGGCTATCGAGCAGCGTGCTCTCACACTCGGAGCAGCGACTCACACCACCGTAAATGCAGTTGACACCTACTATAACAAGGGCATCAAATACCTCATCTACGGAAACATCCTCAAGAATGCCACATACCCTCTTTCTGTAAGTTCCGAAAGAGTATTCCAGGCACTCGAGGTCCTCAAGCACGTGCAGAAGCTCGGTGCAGGCGCAGTTGCGCACGGAAGTACAGGAGCCGGCAACGACCAGGTACGCTTTGACATCGTATTCGAGATTCTCGCACCTGAGGTGGAGATCATCGCACCGGTACGTGACGAGGGATTCACCCGCCAGTACGAGATCGACTATCTCCAGAAGCACGGATTCGATTTCTCTTGGGAGAAGGCTAAATACTCTATCAACCAGGGACTTTGGGGTACAAGCATCGGAGGTGTGGAGACACTTTCTTCTGACGGCTATCTTCCTGAGGAGGCATACCCTACAAAGGTTACCAAGACTGAGCCGGAGCACATCAAGATCGGTTTCGAGAAGGGTGAGCCTGTATCATTCAACGGAGTGAAGATGTCTCCGGTAGAGGTTATCAAGGCTGTACGTGACGCTGCGGGTCCTTTCGGAATCGGACGCGACATCCACATCGGCGACACCATCATCGGCATCAAGGGTCGCGTGGGCTTCGAGGCTGCAGCTCCGCTCATCCTCGTCAAGGCACACCACCTCCTCGAGAAGCACACCCTCACAAAGGGTCAGCTTTACTGGAAGGAGCAGATCGCAGGCTGGTACGGCCAGCAGATGCACGAGGCTATGTACCTCGATCCAGTCTGCAGAGATATGGAGGCAATGATGGACAGCATCGAGATGAATGTGACAGGAGAGGTAGAGGTTGCACTTATGCCATACCACTTCTCTGTTCTCGGATGCACAAGCGAGCACGACCTTATGAGCTCTAAGTTCGGCGCATACGGCGAGATCAACAAGTCATATACTGGCCGCGACGTGATCGGCTTCACAAAGGTCATCGCAAACCCATTGAAGATCTATTATTCTGTAAACGGTTCATTAGATGAGTAAGATACGTGCAGCGATAGCAGGAGGCACCGGATACACCGGAGGCGAACTGTTCAGAATTCTCCTTAACCACCCTGAGGTTGAGATAGTTGCAGCGACGACTACCTCTTCCGAAGGAACACCCGTGACTTCTGTGCACAGGGACCTCATCGGCGAAACAGACCTCTGCTTCGGCAAGGAGCTGAACGATCCGGATGTAATCTTCCTTTGCCTCGGACACGGAATTTCACGCCAGTTCGTGGACACACACGAAATCAAGCCTGAGTGCAGGATCATAGACCTCGGCAACGACTTCAGACTTGACGGAGACTATGCTGGAAGGAACTTCGTGTACGGTCTCTGTGAAAGTGCAAAGGATGACGTGCGCAAGGCAAAGAACGTTGCCAACCCTGGATGCTTTGCGACAGCCATCCAGCTTGCGACTCTTCCGTTGGCAGCAGCCGGACTCATCAAGGACGAAATCCACGTGACCGCAATCACAGGTTCGACCGGAGCAGGCAAGAAGCCAGGCGAGACTACCCACTTCAGCTACCGCAACGACAACATTTCGATATACAAGCTTTTCACTCACCAGCACCTCGCAGAGATCAAGCAGAACCTGCACAGGGTCGGTGGAGTGGAATGCACAGTGAACTTCGTGCCTCTCAGAGGCGACTTCGCAAGAGGAATCTTCGCAAGTGTATACACACGCGCAGCAGAGGGAATGACTCAGGAGGATTACCAGAAGTTATATGAAGAATATTATGCAGCATCTCCATTCGTGTTCCATTCGAAAGAAGGAATCTCGATGAAGGAGGTTGCAAATACCAACAAGGCTCTTGTCCACGTGGAGTTGCACGACGGTTACGTGCACATCGCTTCTGCGATCGACAACCTTGTCAAAGGTGCGGCAGGACAGGCTGTACAGAATATGAACCTTATGTTCGGACTTCCTGAGGACACCGGCCTCCACCTCAAGCCATCTGCGTTTTAAATCAGTGATTATGAATTTATTCGACGTTTATCCTTTATGGGACATCGAGCCCGTGAAAGGTTTGGATACAACACTTTGGGATAAGAACGGAGAGGTCTACACAGACCTTTACGGTGGCCACGCAGTCATATCCGTAGGCCATTGCCACCCTCATTATGTAAAGATGCTCTCGGAGCAGCTCGGAAAGCTCGGATTCTATTCCAATGCGGTTCAGAATTCTCTCCAGAGAGACCTGGCCGCACGTCTTGGAAAGGTCAGCGGCTATGACGACTACGCCCTCTTCCTCTGCAACAGCGGAGCCGAGGCAAACGAAAATGCGCTCAAGGTAGCATCATTCCACACAGGCAACCGCAAGGTCCTTGCATTCCGCAAGGCCTTCCACGGAAGAACCTCAGGCGCAGTGGCAGCTACCGACAATCCGAAGATCCAGGCTCCGTTCAACGAGACAGGAAACATCGTGTTTGCTCCGCTCAATGACCTTGAAGCAGTTGAGACTGAACTTTCAAGAGGCGGATTCGCAGCAGTGATCATCGAAGGAATCCAGGGCGTTGCAGGCATTTACGAGCCTACTTCAGAGTTCATTCTCGGCCTTCGTGCCCTCTGTGACAAGCACGGCTGCCTTCTCATCCTTGATGAGATCCAGTCAGGCTACGGAAGAACCGGCAAGTTCTTCGCTCACCAGCATTATGGAGTACGCGCAGATATCATCACCACTGCCAAGGGTATGGCTAACGGCTTCCCTATCGGAGGAGTGCTGATCAGCCCTGAGATCAAGCCTGTCTATGGTATGCTCGGCACCACATTCGGAGGAAACCACCTTGCCTGTACAGCGGCATTGGCAGTACTTGACATCATTGAGAATGAACACCTTGTGGAGAATGCAGCAAAGATCGGAGAGTATTTCGAAAGCGCATTGGGACAGGACAAGGCATTGAAGGAGTATAGAGGAAAGGGCCTTATGATCGGCCTTGAACTCAAGGACGAATATGTGGGACTGCGCAACAGGCTGCTTTTCGAAAAGCACTTCTTCACCGGAGCAGCAGGAGCAGGCGTGATCCGCCTTCTTCCTTCACTCACCATCTCACAGGAGACAGCCGAATCATTCGTAAACGCTTGGAAAGAACTTACAGTATGAGACATTTCACATCGATAACACAGCTTGAGAACCTTTCAGAGGCACTCGCTAAAGCAAAATACGTAAAGGAGAACCCATTCGCAGACCAGGAGCTCGGCAGGAACAAGACCCTCCTTATGATCTTCTTCAACTCAAGTCTCCGCACCAGACTCAGCACCCAGAAGGCGGCGCTGAATCTCGGAATGAACGTGATCGTCCTTGACGTGAACCAGGGTGCCTGGAAACTCGAGACTGAGCACGGAGTGATTATGGACGGAGACAAGCCGGAGCACCTCCTTGAAGCGATTCCGGTGATGGGAAGCTACTGCGACGTTATCGGAGTACGTGCTTTCGCTGGTCTCCAGAACCGCGAGCAGGACTATAACGAGGTGATCATCAATCAGTTCATCAAATACTCAGGCAAACCTGTATTCAGTATGGAGGCTGCCACAAGACATCCTCTCCAGACTCTTGCCGACCTACTTACAATCGAGGAACACAAGAAGGTGGAGAAGCCGAAGATCGTTCTGACTTGGGCACCTCATCCAAAGGCTCTTCCTCAGGCAGTCCCTAACTCGTTTGCAGAGGGAATCAATATGACCGACTATGAGTTCGTGATCACTCATCCGGAAGGATATGAGCTGGCACCTGAGTTCGTAGGCCGTGCAAAGGTTGAATACGACCAGCGCAAGGCGTTCGAAGGTGCAGATTTCATCTATGCGAAGAACTGGTCGGCATACAGCGGGGATAACTACGGAAAGATTCTCTGCTCAGACCGTGACTGGACAGTCGACAGCGAAAAGATGGCGCTGACCAACAATGCGTTCTTTATGCACTGCCTCCCTGTCCGCAGAAATATGATCGTCACCGATGAGGTGATCGAAAGTCCGCAGTCATTGGTTATTCCGGAAGCTGCAAACCGCGTCGTTTCCGCACAGACAATCCTGAAAGAGATTCTGCGTGAAATATAAACAATTAACCCACAGCCACTTACAGACTATGCGTGCTCCCCTTTGGCGGCACGCAATTTCAGGAAAAGACTGACAATCAGGAATTTACATTTCACGGTATGATTAAGGTAGTAAAGATAGGCGGCAACGTTGTGGACAATCCCGAACTTCTCAGGGAGTTTGTCAAGGATTTCGCGGCAATGCCGGGAATGAAGATACTGGTACACGGCGGTGGAGTGATGGCCAGCCAGATGCAGAAGGCTATGGGAATGACGCCGTTGATGGTAGAAGGCCGCAGAGTGACCGACGAGGACACGCTGAAGATCGTTACAATGGTGTATGCAGGCTGGTGCAACAAGAACATTACTGCTCTGCTGCAGGCAGAAGGATGCAATGCGATAGGCCTTACGGGTGCTGACGGCAATGCCATCAAGGCAAAGAAAAGGGCACCTGTATATGTCGAGAGCCTTGGAACTGACGTCGACTACGGATATGTAGGAGATGTGACAGAGGAAAGCGTGAACGCCAAGTTCATATATTCGCTTCTTGAGAAAGGCATAGTACCTGTCTTCAATGCGATCAATCACGACGGAGAAGGCAACCTGCTGAACACAAATGCAGATACGATTGCTGCATCAGTAGCAATTGCAATGTCGAACTACAAGTATAGAACACCGAGGGAAGTGTGCTGCAGATGTGAAGAATGTACACACTGCAGTGATGACGGACGTCTGACACATCTTGTGGATCTTATATATTGCTTTGAAAAGGATGGAGTTCTTTACGACAAGGATGACGACTCAAGCGTGATTCCATCTATCACTCCGGAAGAGTTCACCAAGCTGAAGAGTGAGGGCATTGTTGCTGACGGAATGATTCCGAAGCTGACAAATTCATTCAAGGCGATTGACAAGGGCGTGAGAAAAGTGATAATCAAGCACGCAAGAAACGTTCTCAACGATAAAGGCACAACACTTAAAAAAGGATGAATAAAGCAGAGTACATAAAGCAACTTACTGAGGAGTCGATCGCACTGCTCAAGGAAATGATTGCAATACCTTCACCTTCGTTCAAGGAGGATGAGGTGTGCAGTCATATAAGTAAGTGGCTTACATCCAAGGGAGTTGAGCACGAGAGGATCGGCAACAATATCATAGCGGAGCATATCACAGATCCGGAGAATCCGACTCTTATGCTTTGCGCACATATCGACACTGTAAGTCCTTGCGAGGGCTATACATTCGATCCATACAAGCCCGAGAACAGTACAGAGGGCGTTATTCAGGGGCTTGGAAGCAACGATGATGGCGCCTCTGTCGTATCTTTGATTGCATCATATAGATACTATATTGGGGCAATCAATGATTCTCAAAACAACCCCTCCCGCGACAAAAATGTCGCGGCTGTTCGCTGCAACAGTCCACTGGACTGTATGCTTACCGCTCACGACCCCTGCGGCCAGGGGGGTAGCACGGTTTTGAGAACCATCGACAACCCCAACAAATCACCAAATCTAACATTGGTACTTTCAGCGGAAGAAGAGAGATCCGGCAAAGACGGAATGACCGGTCTCTGGGGCAAGCGACTTAATCGGATTGATTATGCAATAGTCGGAGAGCCGACAGGAATGAAGGCTGCGACAGCAGAAAGAGGCCTTCTTGTAATCGACGCGACTGCACACGGAATAAGCGGCCACGCAGCAAGGAACGAAGGCAAAAACGCCCTCTACATTGCGATGGACGACATCAACAAGCTACGCAATCACACATTCGAAAAGATATCCCCTAAAATGGGCAAAGTCAACCTGAATGTAACACAGATCAATGCCGGAACTGCTCACAACGTCATTCCTGACAGATGCGACTTCGTCATCGACATCCGTCCGACAGAGCAGTACAGCAACGAAGAGATCCTCAAGGAGCTTCAGGAAATCTGCGAAAGCGAACTCAAGCCACGAAATCTGGCGAACCGTTCAAGCGCGACAAGAGAAGATTCCCCTCTCGAGAAGGCAGCGGAACTGATGGGCATCGAAACATTCTCCTCACCTACAACATCGGACTGGATGAGAATCGACTGCGACGCGATCAAGATGGGACCGGGGGATTCATCCAGATCACACAGGAAGGACGAATATGTGACCGTCCAGGAGATCACAGAAGGAATAGAGAAATACATTACATTTATAAGTTCTCTCGACTTCGCTCGAGATGACAGAAAGGAATAAGCTATGAGCACACTTTGGAGCAAAGGAACACAGGCAACAGATCTGGTAGACGATTTCACAGTAGGAAACGACAGAGTACTGGACCTTCGCCTTGCAAAATATGACGTCATCGGTTCAAAGGCACACATCAAGATGCTTGAGTCAATCGGACTTCTTGAAGCAGATGAGCTGGAGACATTGACAAAGGCTCTCGACCAGATCCTCAATGAGATCGAGGCAGGAGAATTCATATTGGAGGATGACGTGGAGGATATCCACTCACAGGTTGAACTTCTTTTGACCAGACGTCTTGGAGACATCGGAAAAAAGATCCACTCTGGCCGTTCACGCAACGACCAGGTATTGGTGGACGTGAAACTCTTCCTCAAGGACGAGGTACTCAAACTTCGTGAGGAAGTGATGACATTATTTGAGACCCTCCAGAAACTCAGCGAAAAGCATAAGGACACCCTCCTTCCGGGCTACACTCACAGCCAGGTGGCAATGCCTTCATCATTCGGACTCTGGTTCGGCGCTTACGCCGAAGCATTGGCTGACGATATGTATATGCTTAGGGGAGCATATAATGTGACTGACCAGAACCCCCTCGGCTCAGCTGCAGGTTACGGAAGTTCCTTCCCTCTTGACCGCCAGATGACAACAGATCTCCTCGGCTTCGCAAGCCTCGACTACAACGTAGTGGCAGCCCAGCTCAGCCGCGGAAAGACAGAAAGGGCCGTGGCATCAGCGATGGGTGCAATCTCATTGACTCTCAACAAATTCGCAGCAGACTGCTGTATGTATATGAGTCCAAACTATGGGTTCATCAAGTTCCCTGACCAGTTGACTACAGGCTCCAGCATTATGCCTCACAAGAAGAACCCGGATGTATGGGAGATTATGAGAGGCAACTGCAACAGGATTATGTCGGCAGAGACTCAGATCAGTATGCTCTGCAGCAATATGCCTCACGGTTATCACCGCGAGTTCCAGCTGCTCAAGGACATCCTCTTCCCTACTCTCGAACTGATGCATAAATGCCTCCAGATGGCGGACTATATGCTCCAGCACATCTCGGTAAATGAGAACATTCTTGACGCCCCTATCTACGAGTATCTGTTTACAGTAGAGGAGGTTAACCGTCGCACTCTCGCAGGTATGCCGTTCAGAGATGCATACAAGACAGTCGGCATCGAGGTAAACGAAGGCAAGTTCCACTACCAGGGAGCAGAGGGCAAAACAAACGGCCAGCTTACGCCGGCCGATCTGAAGCATACTTCTATGGGAAGCCTCGGCAACCTCTGCACTGAGCAGATCAGCGCAAAGATGGAGGCTGCTGCAAGATTCCAATCAGAATATGTAAAATAAGGACGTCGCCTTATTTTACATATTCGCTAGGCGAAACACCGAACTGCTTCTTGAAGCTTGTCGAGAAGTGAGACAAGGTGCTGAAGCCAGTGAGATCCGCAATCTCGGAGATATTATATTTCCTTTCCTGTATAAGCTGGGCCGCACGGTTCAGCTTATATCGTTTAAAGAACACGCTCGGATTCTCTCCTGTAAGACCCTTGACCTTATAATAGAACTTGGTTCTTGAGATATGGAGCATTTCAGTCATACGCGAAACATCGAGTTCCGAATTTGACAACTCGTTCTCCATCAGCTGATAAAGTTCTGTCATAAACGCACTGTCCTGAGGCGAAAGCGCATCCTCCTCGAGAGTCTCGACATCTGTGGCGCGGCTGAGCATCTCTCTGATCTTCTCACGGTTTCTCAACTGCGACTGGATCAACGCGAGAAGATACTGAGGCTCAAACGGCTTGGTCACATATGCATCAGCGCCGCTGTCAAGGCCCTGAACCTGATCACCCACGGTCGCCTTTGCTGTAAGCAGGATAACCGGGATATGTGAAATCTGAATATTCTCCTTGATGAGGCGGCAGAGTTCATATCCGTTCTTGCCGGACATCACGACATCCGAAATTACAATATCTATCGCCTCTTCCTTGATCACCTGATATGCTGAATCCGCATCGAAACGGCTGAGCACCTCATAATAAGGGATAAGGAGTTCTCTCAGATAGTGAACAACATCCGCATCATCATCCACGACAAGGACTTTCTTACGGTTCTCTCCGGAAGCCACTGAAGGAGTGCTGGTATACTTCACCACCTCAGTCCTGACAGGAATACTCATCTCAGGAGCTCCCATATTGTACTTCTCCACATCTGAATATGTCGTCTCCGAAATAGGCAGGATCAGAGTGAATATCGCGCCGGTTCCTACAGGCTGGTTACCAGCCTTGAGGTAGCCGTGATGCATTTCTGCCAAAGTCTTCGCGAAATACAGACCGATTCCGGTTCCAAGACTGAAGTCAGCCCCTGGCTGATGGCCCACCTGATAATATCTCTCAAAGACCTTCTCAAGCTGATCCTCAGGAATACCCTTTCCGCTGTCTCGTACTGCAATCTTGAGATATCTTGAATCTGTATCCCTCTGAGTCAGGTTGAAAAGAGTAGTCGCCTCGTCGTGAGAAATCACATCAAGACTGAACTCAATCTTGCCACCGTATGGAGTGAACTTGATCGCATTGGACAGAAGGTTGAAGCAGATCTTGTCCAGTTTGTCGTCATCGATCCACGCCTTTACGGAATCCTCAAGTCCATAAGCCTTGAATACGATTCCCTTCTCTTCTGCAGTAACCTTGAATATATCAGTAAGGTTTGCAAGCTGCGGGATGACATCTGTCTGCTTCACAGCGAGTTTCAATGTATCGTTCTCCAGTTTGTTGAAGTCGAGCTGCTGATTCACAAGTCTCAGCATACGATAGATATTACGCTGAACGATGTCCAGAAGTCTCTTATTCTCCGGTGAGATGTCAGAAGACTCTGCCAACTGGTTGACAGGTCCTGAAATCATAGTAAGAGGAGTACGGAACTCGTGAGACACATTGGCAAAGAAGTTCAGATTCATCTTATTCACCTTCTTTTCCTGTTCCTTCTCCTGCTGAGCCTGAATCTTGGCCATCTTCTCAGCAGTAATCTTTCTGCGGGCCTTGAATACAAGATGAACCGCCTCGCAGGCTATCAGCAGATCCAGCAATATAGCCCACCACGAGAACCATAAGGCTGGCTTAACCTGCACCTTTATAGCCTTTTCCGCAAGAACGCTCGTACGGTCCTGATTAAGCACCCTTACCTTGAAAGAATATCGTCCTGCAGGTATGTTCGAATAATATGCCTCTCTGCTCTTGCTGGCATCGATCCAGTGTCCGTCGAATCCATCAAGCTGATACTGATAGTCAACTCTCTCATATTCGGCATATTCAAGAGCCGCAAAAGAAATACTGAAGCAGTTCTGGGAGTGTTCAAGTCTGATTTCCGGATTATGAGTCAAGGACTTGGTGATGATTTCATCCTTGCCCGGACGGATGAGTACATTATGGATCTTGAGATCCTCGAAATAGAGAGGGATATCCCTTGTCTCTGTCACATATCTTGGATCAAAGACGGTAAGTCCGTGTGTACCTCCGAAAACAAGAGTTCCGTCGGAAAGCTGGCAGGAAGCCCTGTCATAGAACTGGTTACCGCCGATTCCGTCGTCCGCGAACCAGTTTGTGAACTCATCATTCTTTATGTCATACCTTCCAAGTCCGTACTGGGTACTTACCCAAAGATGACCCGACGCATCCTCCTCGATGGCTGTGATGTCAAGACAAGGGGCACCGCTGACAGCCTGAAGTCTGTTTGAACTCAGATCATATTTGAGAAGGCCGTTCGCAAGGGTACCGATCCAGATGGTTCCATCTGAACCCTGATGCATACAGGACGGAACGAACACCGACCTCTGGATACATTCCTTCCACTGACCTTCCGGAACTGAAATCTGTCTTGTATGGTTAGTCTGACCGTCAAGCTGGGCAAGGCCGTGCTCGAAAGATGCAGAGAGCACGGTACCGTCATTGAGCGGCAGACAATAAGGAGTAAATGTGAAGTGGGCGGAAATGGTCTTCATCGTGCGCACCGCATCATCTTCCGGTGAAATGCAGTAAACATTTTCACCCATCGTTCCGATCCACACCCTTCCGTATCTGTCTTGAGTAATGGCCATCGGGAACATCACAGGCCAATGCTTCTCGAATCTGACGTCTTTTCCGTCGTATGCACATCGTACGACTCCTCCATATCCGGCCATCCATATCCTGTCATCCTTATCTATAAATATATATGTGATGTCCAGCTTGTCACCATCCTTATGATTGAACAGGCGTCTGAGATCCACCTTTTTGAACAGGGCAGACTTGGAATCATAAAGGAAGACTCCGTCCTTCAGGGTAGAGATCCAGACATTGTCCTCGCTGTCGCAATCCACAGACACAACAGACCTGTGGCCGAGACTTGACTTGAGCCAGCTGTCGTTGTTGAAAAGCTCCTCGTATGCATATATGACTTTGTATCCCTGATCGTATGAACCTATCCAAAGGTTATCGTTGGAATCCTCGAATATCGTATTGATCTTCACATCTGGGACCTCAAACGGGAAGCCTTTCTCGCTCTGATGATAAAGCACATCCTCACGTGTATAGTAGATGAACATACCGTCCTTCTCGGTATTGAAAAGTATATTTTCACCGTACGGGAAAATATACGACAGTTGGGCCTTATTGAAAAGCTGATGAGATGTCAATCCTCTTGGGATTTCTACAAAGGCCTCATTTACAGTATCATATATAGTCACCTTTCCGGTTCCTCCCATCAATATCATACCAGTTGACAGCATATTGAAGACAGAAGGATAGGTTTCAAGAGGAACTGTCTTCTTGACTTCATATGTACTCGAGTCATACTTTATAAGATGTGTCGAAGAGGTAAACCATATGCTCTGGTCATTACTGCTTATGTAGCACTGTGCTGCAGCCGGCATTCTGCCGTCCACAGATGAAAGAACAGTCACAAATCTGGCAAGTTCCTCATCATACACGGCCAGTTCTACCATTGTATTGATGAAGATTCTTCCATCCTTATCCTCCAGGATCTGGACCGTGTTGCGGCTCATTGTCTCCATCGGAATCCTGATGAAATTGTCCTGTTCCGTATAGAGAGCCATACCGTTCACAGTAGAGATCCACAACCTGTCCTTAGAGTCCTTATAGAGACATTGAACCTGATTGTCGGGAAGAGTGAATTCATCACCTGTGCAGAAATGCTGCTGGTACTCGTGGACATTGAATCTGTTGAGTCCACGGAAAGTTCCTATCCATATATGACCTTGGGCATCCTCCGCAAAAGAGGTCACCTTCTGATTGGATATGTCGTTTGTGATGATCGGAGAATCTATTGTCTGACGCTGATCTTCGACGTGTTTTGTATCGCAGGAAAGCGCCAAAGCCGACAGAAAAGCAAGTGAAATGACGAGTTTTTTCATAGGTCTTGATTTGAAACTCTAAGTTAGCAAAAAATACCGACAGAGGCAACAGGAAAGGGGTGTTTGAACATATATGAAAATATTTGAACACGTAGAAAACCGGTTTGAACGCTATTGCAAACTAAAGAAACGCGTATGAAAGCCCGTGCGCGTAGAAATGCCGAAATTTGCATTATTAACTACGAATTATGCGCATTATGACACTCAAGACTATGACCATCGCCGCTGCTGCACTGCTGATCACAGCTGTCGGCTGCTGCGATGCTTCAAAGAAGCAATGCTGTGGCAGCTCTGAACTTCAGACCTCCGCAGAGTCAACATTGGTTCAGACCGACAAGGGAAAGGTGGCCGGTTACATCGACAACGGCATCTACACCTACAAGGGCATCCCATATGCAAAGGCGGAAAGATTTATGGCTCCTCAGCCGGCAGACAGCTGGGAAGGCGTAAGAAGCAGCAGAGCTTACGGCCCTACAGCCCCTCAGGAGAAGAGAGGAGGCTGGTCAAGCGACGAGCTTGGATTCTCGTTCGCCTGGAACGACGGCTTCCCTGGAGAAGACTGCCTCAGAGTCAATGTCTGGACTCCAGGCATCAACGACGGCAAGAAACGTCCGGTAATGGTATGGCTCCACGGAGGCGGATATTCTACCGGTTCCGGCCAGGAGCTGCCTTCGTATGACGGTGCAAGCCTTGCACGCAAAGGCGACGTTGTCGTGGTGACACTCAACCACAGACTCAACGTCCTCGGATTCCTCGATCTTTCATCATTCGGTGAAGAATATGCAGCCTCAGGCAACGCAGGTCTCCTCGACCTCGTGGCAGCCCTTGAATGGGTACGCGACAATGCAGCGGCATTCGGAGGCGACGCTTCAAACGTTACAATCTTCGGACAGTCAGGCGGTGGCGGAAAGGTTTCTACCCTTCTTGCAACTCCTTCAGCAGCAGGTCTTTTCCACAAGGCTATCGTTCAGAGCGGTTCTATGCTCAGAACAATGGACCAGAAGTGGTCTTCAAAGATCGGCGAGGCTGTAGTCGCAGAGTTCGGCTCTGTAGAAGCCCTCAAGACCGCTCCTTACGAGAAGATTCTTGCTGCAGGTACCAGAGCGATTGCAAAGGTTCGCCCAGAGGCTGAAGCAAACGGTTTCGCTTCATTCATCTTCGGCTGGGCACCTACAGTGGATGGCAAGGTTCTTCCGGCTCAACCATTTGACCCTCAGGCTCCTGAGCAGTCAAGAGATATCCCTGTAATGCTCGGAACCACAATCCACGAATTCTCGATGAGTACATATGTGCCTCAGCTCCGCGACATCACAAAGGAGGGAGCGGTCGAGTACCTCAAGGCTACTAAATTCGGCGACAGAATCGGCGAGTTTGTGGAAATCTTCGAAAAGACATATCCGGACTATCAGCCTAAGGACCTCTTCGACACTGACGTGATCTTCAGACCTAGCACAATCGCTATGGCAAACGTGAAGGTCGCTCAGCAGGGCGCTCCGGTGTTTATGTATATGTTCGCTTGGGAATCACCAGTAATGGACGGCATCCTCCGCAGCACACACTGTATGGAGATTCCGTTCGTATTCAACAATGCTGACCTTCACGCATCTATGACAGGCGGCGGCAAGGAAGCAGTAGTTCTTGCAGACAGAATGAGCCAGGCGTGGATCAATTTCGCCCGTACAGGCAATCCTAATGCAGAATGCCTCCCACAGTGGCCTGCATACAATCCTGAGGAGGGTGCAATGATGACATTCGACAATCAGTGCGAGATAAAATACAATCACGACAAGGAGCTTATGGAGTTCATCCGTCAGTTCCCTACCCGTGGTTTTTAAATCGACAAACATACTAATCACTAATCACTAACCATTAACCATCAAAACAATGAGAACCAATTCAACATTCTCAAGAATGATAGGCACTGCATTGGCAATGCTTCTCATTCTGACCGGCTCTCTCACAGCTTCTGCACAGAATCTGGTGAAAGTGACCGGTAAGGTCATTGATGAACTGAACAGCCCAATGGTAGGCGTCAGCGTCATCGAGAAAGGAACTCAGAACGGAGTTATGACTGACGGAAACGGTAAGTATGAAATTACCGCAGCCCAGGGCTCAGTTCTCGAATTCTCGTACATCGGCTACGTTACAGTCGATAAGACTGCCATCGATGGCACAATCAACATCAATATGGAACCTGACACCCAGCTCCTCGAGGAGACTGTCGTTGTCGGATACGGTGTCCAGAAGAAAAGTTCACTCACAGGTTCAGTATCTCAGGTGAAATCTGAGGATATCGCTGGACGTACAATCACAACTGCTTCTCAGGCTCTTCAGGGTAAGACTGCAGGTGTGCAGATTCTCACATCTTCAGCTAAGCCAGGCGCATCTCCTGCAATCCGCGTCCGCGGTATCGGTTCAAACGGATCAAGCGATCCTCTCGTAGTTGTCGATGGACGTATCGGCAGCCTTGCAGGTATCGATCCAAACGACATCGAGTCTATGGAGGTACTCAAGGACGGTGCATCTGCAGCGATCTACGGTGCTGAGGCAGGTAACGGTGTTATCCTCGTTACAACAAGAAAGGGTAAGGGTAACGGTAAGATCACATACGACTACCAGTACACTAGCCAGAGCCTTGCACGCGTTCCTAAGATGATGAACTCCGAGCAGTATATCGATTACTATTCAGAGGCTGGTCTCATCTCACTTGAGAACTTCTATAACAACTGGGATTTCGAGACTAACACAGACTGGACAAAGGTAGGTTTCGAGAACTCACAGATGCAGCGTCATAACCTGACATTCTCTGCCGGTGATATGAACAAGTCTATCTACGTTTCTGGCTCATACCTCAACAACAACGGTATCGTTGCAGGTGACAAGGACTTCTACGAGCGCCTCACAGGTATGATCAACGCATCTTGGAAGATCAAGCCTTGGCTCGAGATCGGAACAAACAACCAGGTAGAGTACTACAAGTCAAGCTCAGTTTCTGAGGGTTCAGAGTATGGTTCATACCTCCTCGCAGTCCTCAACCTTGACCCACTCACCAAGCCTCTCTATTCTGTTGACAACCTTCCTAAGCATATGGCTGACATCTACTACGGTGACCACGCTCCTATGCTCGGCGACGGTAAGGGCAATGTATACGGTGTCTCTAACTTCAACACTTCAGAGAACCAGAACCCTTTCATTATGCGCGACTCAAGCGACAATGACTCCAGAGGTTACAACATCAACGGTACAACTTACATCAACTTTATGCCTATCAAGGGCCTGACAGTGACTTCACGTCTCGGTTACCGTCTCTCTAGCTCAGAGTCATACTCTATCGGCCACGACTACTATGCTAATGCAATGCACCACCAGAACTACATTTCTGTAAATGCAAGCTCATATGCAAGCACATACTGGCAGTGGGAGAACTTC
>JAFYXE010000131.1 GCA_017546275.1 Bacteroidales bacterium
ACATGGACTGGGTACGGCCAGAGCTATAGAAATGGGGGCGGTTGAAGGAGCGATAAGCGGCCTTTCAATAGCCCTGATGGGAATCCTTACGGCAGTGATCGTTCCGTTGTTCAATAGCCTGGTAGGATTGTAGTCCTAAAACCAAATAAATGTTTTTCTGAATTGAACAACAACTTGGTAAAACTTCAGAAAAAATCTACCTTTGTAGCCCCAATGGGAATTTACGTTCTTTAAAATAAAAGCTGGTTAAGTTTGATGCTCAAACTATATTAAACTCTATCAAACTATAACTCAAAGCCGCTGAAAAACTTACCTTGATAATCGAACTTTAATAGACCCTAAAGGACTATAAAGTGGTAATCAAAAATAACTGTTTGCTAATCTGTTGTTTATTTTTGAGACCTTATTTGAGAATCAATGCGTTAGAAATCATACTATGCTTTTCTTTAACTCCTTGATTTGAAGCTATTTAATATCTTTATACAATATGCGAAAACTTCTAATTCTATTTATGGCTCTCGTGCATTTGTTGATCGCATGTACGGAGAAGCCGGAGCCGACTCCAGAACCAGGTACAGGACCTGGGACAGGCACAGAACCGACTCCAGAACCAGTTCCTGTAAATGTCGTTATTGCAGTCACCACATCTGATGTCGCTCTTTCTGAGGCATTTGTTGCAGACCTGCAGTTTGAGGTGACTCCGGCAGATTTCGAATTCGATTACACTGTAGGTGTTCCGGAATGTCAGATCAGCCTTAAGGTGGTGGAGACAGCTGAAGGCCCGTGTGATGCTGCAGAGCCGGTGAACTACAAGATGACGCAGGTGTTGAAGAATGAAGAAGGTAAATATACTGCGAAGATCAAGGATTCAGGTAAGAGTGCCAGTTACTCAGATAAGGCTATCCTTTCTCTCCAGTATAACGATAATGATGGCAAGTCTGTGACTGTCAATTCGGAACCTTTTGCTCTGCGCATGACCGGCACTGATATGATCAGCATGACATTTACCAAGGAGGCAAATCAGACAGGTGTATTTGAGGACTTCGTCCTTGATTATAAGGATGGTGTGTTCAGTGTGAAGTCTCCGCTTATCAGCAGTTCTGATCTTGTGATGTCGTACGAGACTACAGGATATAAGGTCTATGTCAATGGCGTGGAGCAGGTGAGTGGTGAGACAGTAAACGACTTCTCTTCTCCTGTTACCTACAAGGTCGTATCGGCGGATGGTACAGAGAAGGAGTATGTAGTAAACGTAACTTATTCCGGTCTTCCGGTCCTCTTCATCAATACTCCAGGTGGTGCAGAAGTGCCTGACAAGCATTCTGACTGGCTATCTGGAACAGAGATCGTCCTTTATAATTCAGACTGGACGGTAGATTATGAGGGAACTACAGGAATGCGAGGCCGCGGAAACAGTACATGGCATTACCCTAAGAAGCCATATGCGTTCAAGCTCGACAGCAAGGCAGAGATCCTCGGAATGCCGAAGCACAAGAGATGGGTGCTCCTTGCAAACTGGATGGACCGTACTCTCCTGAGAAACAGGATTTCGTTTGCAATTGCGATGAAGACAGGTCTTGCGTGGACTCCGCATGGCGAGTTCGTAGAGGTTTTCCTTAACGGAGAGTTCCTAGGCAACTACTATCTGTGCGAGCACATCAAGATAGATAAGAACAGGGTGAATATCGATGAACTTGAGGATGACGATGTCGATAGCGGATATATGTTCGAACTTGACAGTTATTTTGATGAGGACTATAAGTTCCGTTCGCAGTACTATAATATGCCGTATATGTTCAAGGATCCTGATGAGGTCAATGAAGATCAGTTTGCATTCATGCAGGACTATGTGAACAATATGGAGGCATCTTTATATATCAACAGCAGGTTTGCCGATCGCGAATACACCGAGTATCTCAATGTGGATTCATTCATTGATTGGTGGCTTGTCCATGAAATTACAGGAAATGCTGAACCAAAGCATCCTAAGAGCTCTTATATGCATAGAAACACAGGCGGCAAACTTACTATGGGACCAGTGTGGGATTTCGACTGGGAGACCTTCAAGCCTCATAAGAACTACATCATCAAGGATAAGATGTATTATGGCAGACTTTTCCAAGATGCAAAGTTTAGAGAGCGTGTTAAGGAAAGATGGAGCGCTCTTGAGGCGGGTTTCAGAGAGATTCCTGCATATATCGAGTCAGAGGCGGCTCGTATCAAGAGTTCAGAGTCTATGAACCATGAGATGTGGCCTATTACGCCGGAAGGCGGACAGGGTCTTGTAAACGGTGACGAGACACTTACATTCGACGATGCTGTCCAGCGTATGATAAAAGCATATGAGGACAAACTCGAATGGCTGGATCAGAACATAGCTAATTTATAAATTAAAATAAAAGGTCTGACAATCATGACATTGTCAGACCTTTTGCTGACCAGTCCGAGTAGGACCGAAGTTTTATATCAATCCAAGAAGTTTGCTTCGGCTGAGCATGCATGAACCTACAGATCCCGCTTTCTTGCCCAGCTTTGAGAACTTGATGGTTGTGTCGCTGTTGATGATGTATCCGACCCTCAAGGTTGTAATCTGCTGTGTTTCAGCAAAATAGCTGGCGCCCCTTTGAGGGAGCTATCACTATTGTCCTCGCGATTTCAGTATTATCTGCTGAGCTGGTGAAGGGCGAAGGTGTAGGCTCCGAGTGAAACGGCCTTGTTGGCTCCGAGCTTCGAGAGCGCGATGCCGATGCGTTTCTGAGGATCATATGAGACCTCGATCTCGCTGTTGTAGATCTTGATCTGTCTCTGCTCACCCTTGATGAACTGTCTGCACTGCTCCGGATCGTCAAGGTCGTACACCTTTGAAGCGAGCTTGTCGATAGCCTCGCCGTTGAGTCTGTATGTCTTGCCTCTGAGAGCCTCGAACATAGCGTCCTTCATATACTTGTATGCTCCCGCAAGTCCTCCTCCGATCACGACGAGACCGTCGGTGATGGAAACAGTCATTGCGATGACCTCTCCGAGGGTGGCGCCCATCTGTGCGAATGCGCCCTTTGCCGCCTCCTGGTCGCCTTCCTTCAGGCCTTCAGCCACCTCGAAGATGTCCTTAGGCTCAAGTCCGTGCTCAGGATTGCCGGAGAGTTCTCCATATATTCTCTTTGCTGCTCTGATCGACACGCCTTCCTCTGCGAATACGCCCGGATGGCCTGGGTACGGAATGCTGAACATCTCGATGCAGGAGTTGTCTCCGCGGTTCAGCTGTCCGTTCACGACCATTCCCACTCCGAGTCCGGTACCGAGGGTGAAGCCGAGCAGGTTCTTGTACTGCTTGCGGCTGCCGCGCTCGTCGAGCATCTCGTTAGTCTCAGGCAACAGACCGCCGAGTGCCTCTCCGTAGGCGAAAAGGTCTCCGTCGTTGTTGATGTAGACAGGCATACTGAACTTCTTCTTGAGGTATGGTCCGAGGGCCACTCCCTCGCGGAAAGCAGGGAAGTTGAGGAGCTGTCCGCCGATGATGCCGTTAGGGTAGTCTGCAGGGCCAGGGAAAGCGAAGCTTATGGCCGCAGGCCTTTCGTCGAGCTGGTCGATGATGGCGCGGAATCCCTCCACCATAGTGCTGAGACACTTGTCGAGGTCATCTGCATAAGCCGGAAGCGTGAGGGGCTCAACGATGAATTCGCCCCTCCGCATCGCTCCGAATACCATATTGGTACCACCTGTGTCGAGTGTCAGGATGATACGTGGATCAGTTGTGTAGTTGATCATTATAAGTCTTAGTGCGGTTATGGAAATTATTCTCTGCTGAATGAGTAAGGTCTGTCTTCCTCCTTTGTACCTCTGCCGTACTCAGGTGTCGCATCCATAGCGAAGTCGATCTTAGCGCCGTCAACGAGCTCAGAGTGTCTGAGGTAGTTGTGGTTCCAGTTGCGTCCGTCCACCTTCATAGCCTGGATGTATGTGTCGAGAAGAGCGTCCTTGTCAGTAAGGTTGGCTGCGTTGATCTCGAGCTTCTTGCCGTTCTCGAAGTTCACCACTGCCTTCTTGAAGAGAGGTGTTCCTACTACATACTCGTCAGATGCAGGGCATACCGGATAGAAACCGAGAGCTGAGAATACATACCAGGCAGATGTCTGGCCGTTGTCCTCGTCTCCGCAGTATCCGTTAGGATTTGCATTGTAGAGTCTGTTCATAACCTCACGTACCCACATCTGTGCCTTCCAAGGCTCTCCTGCCCAGTTGTAGAGGTAGATCATATGCTGTGCCGGCTGGTTTCCGTGTGCATAGTTGCCCATATTCGCAACCTGCATCTCGGTGATCTCGTGGATGCGGTAGCCGTAGTAGCTGTCGTCATAGATCGGCGGAACCACGAATACAGAGTCGAGCATATGCGCGAACTCCTTGCGTCCTCCCATCTCTTTCATCAGACCTTCCACATCGTGGAACACCGACCAGGTGTAATGCCAGCTGTTGCCCTCTGTGAATGCGCCACCCCACTTGTATGGGCTGAACGGCTCCTGGAACGAACCGTCGAGGTTGCGGCCACGCATAAGGTTGTGTGAAGGATCGAACACATTCTTCCAGTTGCCTGCGCGTGCTGCCCACTTGTCGAGTTCCTCCTGAGGACGGTCGAGCTTCTTCGCGATCTGGAGGATGCACCAGTCGTTGTATGCATACTCGAGAGTACGTGCAACGTTCTCGTGGATGCCGACATTGTAAGGGATGTATCCGATAGAGTTGTAGTATTCGTGTCCGAGACGGCCTGTAGAGCTGACCTCAGGGTGAACGTGCTCAGTGCCGTATACGATGCACTCGTAGAGAGTCTCGAGCTCCTGTGTGCTGATGCCCTTCATAATGGCGTCAGCCACGACTGAAGCGGAATTGTTGCCGACCATACAGCCTCTGTGTCCGGGGCTTGCCCACTCTGGGAGGAAGCTGTTCTCCTTTGCGATGTTTGCAAGGCCGAGCTGAATCTCCTCATTTACAGAAGGATATACAAGGTTGAGGAGAGGGAAGAGTGCGCGGAATGTATCCCAGAAACCGGTGTCGGTGTAGAGATATCCGTCGCAGATCTGTCCGTTGTAAGGGCTGTAGTGTACAGGCTCGCCAGCCTCGTTGAGTTCGTAGAACTTGCGAGGGAAGAGGGTCGCTCTGTAGAGGCAAGAGTAGAATGTGCGGTACTGGTCGTCGCTGCCGCCTCCCACCTGGATGCGTCCGAGGACGTCATTCCATCTTGTCTTGGCAGCATCCTTCACCTCTGCGAATGACTTGCCTTCAACCTCCTTGAAGTTGGTCCAGGCCTGCTCGAGAGAGATGAATGATGAAGCAGCCTGTGCGTTCACCTTCTCGCCGCGCTCGGTCTTGAATGTCACGCAGGCAAGAGCGTGGTCGCCTTCGAACTCGGCTCCTGCTACAGCCTTTGATGGGCCTGCATATACTGTGAAGCCTTCGATAGGCTTGTCGAACTTCACTACGAACCAGTTGCGGAAGTTCTCGGGAACGCCGCCGCAGTTGCGTGTGGTGTAACCTACGACTGCATTCTCCTCAGGAAGCACCTTGATGAACGAGCCTTCGTTGTATGCGTCCACAACCACTCCTGAAGTCTCTGACTCAGGGAAGGTGAAGAGCATAGATGCGGCTCTGTCGGTAGGGGTGATCTCCACGTTGATGTCGTGGTCTGCGAGATATACCTGATAGTAGTATGGTCTTGCAGTCTCGCTGAGGTGTGTGAACCAGCTTGCGCGTGCGTCCTGATCCACGTTTGCAGCGTTGCGTACAGGCATAATGGCGAACTGGCCGTAGTCGTTGATCCAAGGCGAAGGCTGATGTGTCTGCTCGAAGCCGCGGATCTGGTGGGCGTCATATCTGTATGCCCAGCCGTCACCCATTGTTCCGGTTACCGGAGTCCAGAAATTCATACCCCAAGGGAGTGCGATTGCCGGATATGTGTTTCCTGTAGAGAAAGAGTGCTCCGAAAGAGAACCCACGAGGGTAGAGACATAGTCTGCAGGGTTGTCTACAAGTTCAGTCTCCTGTCTGCAGCAGCCTGCAAGGATGCCGATGGCTGCGATGATGTAAAATATCTTCTTCATAGTTAAATGATGCTGTTCAGTACGTGAAGTCTTCCGTCGTTGATGACCTTGAGGATGAGTTCTCCGAAGAGGGTGTTCTGCCAAGCGAACCACTCGCGAGTGAACACTTCGCTGTTGTCCTTGTGGAAGGACTCGTGCATAAATCCTGTGCCTGCGTCTGTTGTCATAAGCTGGCAGATGCAGTGCTGGATCTCTTCGTCACAATCTGATGTGAATGCTCTCATCATAATGCTCATAGGCCAGATCACCTCAGACCAGATGTGCGGACCGCCGATGCCTTCGCCTGCAGGACCGCAGTGGAAATATGGATTAGCCTCGCTCCATACGAACTTTCTTGTGTTCTTGTAGATAGGGTCGTTCGCAGGAACGTCGCCGAGATAGCTCATAGCGAGAAGTGAAGGGACGTTTGCGTCATCCATAAGGAAGCTGCTGCCGAAGCCGTCCACCTCGAATGCATAGATCTTTCCGAATTCAGGATGCTCAACCACTGCATACTCCTTGAGAGCCTGCTCCACTTCCGCAGCGAGTGCGAGGCACTCATTGGCCATCTCGGCCTCGCCGTTCACCTCTGTGAG
>JAFYXE010000132.1 GCA_017546275.1 Bacteroidales bacterium
AATCAGATTGACTACACTTGGGCGGAAATCAAGGAATATTCTCTAGAGGTCATAAAGGCTATACGTGCCATAGAGAAGGATGCAGTCATCGTTGTGGGTACTCCGAGATGGTCACAGAATGTGGACGATGCTGCGGATGATCCTGTCACAGGCTATGACAACCTGATGTATACCCTGCATTTCTATGCTGGGACTCATAAGGAGTGGCTCCGCGAGAAGGGTGAGTATGCGATGTCAAAAGGACTGGCGCTGTTTGTCACCGAGTGCGGAGGAATGAATGCGGACGGTCAGGGGCCGATAGATGAAGACTCGACTCAGGAATGGATCGACTGGATGGACAAAAATAATATCAGCTACCTTTTCTGGTCAATATCTGACAAGGAAGAGACCTGCTCTATGCTGCTTCCGTCTGCTTTGTCAGAAGGACCTTGGGAGGATTCTGACCTTCGCCCTTGGGGACGCTTCGTTAAAGAAAACTTGAACTAAATCATTATATGGTGAAGAAAATACTTTTATCTGTATGCCTAGTAACTGTTGCTGCTCTGACAGTTATGGCGCAAGTGCGCATCGCAACACCGAATGTTGAAATGGTGCTGAAGGCCGCTCCTGGTGAGGAACTGCAGATCCAGTATTTCGGAGGCGGGCTTTCTGAAACTGATGTCGCTGTGCTTGATGTGGCGGGGGCTCCGAATCACAACGCATATCCTCCATACGGACTTTGGTGCGCTTCTGAGGCATCATTGGTAGTTACCCATTCAGACGGAAATATGTCGACTGTCCTTAAGGTCGAGGGAGTTGAGACGGTAGATGAACATACTGCCAAGGTGACAAGAATCAGACTCAAGGACACAGTCTATCCTTTCTTCGTTACCGTATGCTATCGTGCATATCAGGATGTCGATATGATAGAGACTTGGACTGAAATCGAAAATCAGGAGAAGAGGCCGGTGACTCTTGCCCGTTTTGATTCAGGATACCTTCCGGTGCGTGTAGGTGATGTCTGGGTTAGTCATCTCTACGGTACTTGGGCAAATGAAGGACGTTTGGCACAGGAGCCTCTGGAACGTGGAATGATGGTGATCAAGAATAAGGACGGAGTACGCAATTCACATACAGACCACGCTGAGGTAATGTTTTCTCTTGACGGAAAGCCTGCAGAGAACGAAGGTCGTGTCATAGGTGCGGCTCTATGTTACAGCGGAAATTACGAACTCCGTATTGATACGCGCGACACTGATTATCATCAGTTCTATGCTGGAATAAATCCTGATAACTCTGCATATATACTTGCTCCAAAGGAAGTCTTCAAGACTCCGGAGTTAGCCCTGACATACTCTGACGAGGGCCTCAGCGGTGCCAGCCGCAACTTTCATAAATGGGGACGGAAGTACAAGCTTGCTCACGGAGATAGGCTTCGCAAGATTCTTTTGAACAGTTGGGAAGGCGTTTATTTCGACATCAATGAACCGGGAATGGATCAGATGATGGCAGATATCGCATCTATGGGTGGCGAATTGTTCGTGATGGATGATGGCTGGTTCGGAGTGAAATATCCGCGACTGACAGACAACTGCGCTCTCGGAGACTGGAAAGTGGATAGAAACAAACTTCCGAACGGCATCGGCTGGCTTGTAGAGCAGGCTGATAGGCACGGAATAAAGTTCGGAATATGGATCGAGCCGGAGATGACCAATACCACAAGCGAGCTTTATGAGAAACATCCTGACTGGGTGATAAAGGCTCCGGAACGCGAACCCGTGACCGGCCGTGGCGGTACGCAGCTGGTGCTGGATCTCTCGAATCCGGAGGTTCAGGATTTTATCTTCAAGGTTGTCGATGACCTGATGACAGAAAATCCTGAGATAGACTATATCAAGTGGGATGCAAATATGTCGGTTGTCAGCCACGGTTCCCAGTACCTTCCAAAAGACAGGCAGAGTCATCTCTATATTGAATATCACCGCGGTTTTGCTGCTGTATGCGACAGAATCCGTGCTAAATATCCTGATGTCACAATACAGGCTTGCGCTTCAGGTGGAGGTCGTGCAAACTGGGGAGTAATGCCTTGGTTTGACGAGTTCTGGGTGAGCGACAATACAGATGCGCTCCAGCGTATATATATGCAGTGGGGAACATCATATTTCTTCCCGGCAATTGCGATGGCCTCGCATATCAGTGCAACCCCTAACCATACCGTATTCCGCACAACGTCCCTTAAATATCGTATAGACGTGGCGATGAGCGGACGCCTTGGAATGGAAATCCAGCCGAAGAATATGACAGATGAGGAAAAGGATCTTTGCCGCAAGGCCATATCTGAATATAAGGAGATACGTCCTGTTGTCCAGTTCGGAGATCTTTATCGTCTTGTGTCTCCATACGATGGACATAATATGGCTTCGTTGATGTATGTCTCAGAGAACAAGTCCGAAGCTGTCTTCTATTGGTGGAAGACGGAGACATTCTATGACGAACATCTCCCTCGCGTGAAGATGGCAGGTCTGGATCCGGAACGCATATATAAGGTACGGGAACTCAACCGTATAGACAATGAACCTCTTCCATACGAGGGACTTTCATTCACAGGTGAGTTCCTGATGGAGAACGGACTTGAAATACCTCTCAAGCATAATGTAGATTACCATAAGCAGGACGATTGGAGCAGCCGCGTCCTTTACCTTGTTGCAGAATAGATAAAATGGCAGATGTTATGAACCGGACTTTCGGATATTTCGACGATGGCAATCGTGAATATGTGATTACCGATCCCAAGACCCCGTGGCCTTGGATCAACTATCTTGGCAATGAGGATTTCTTCTCGTTGATTTCCAACACCGCCGGCGGATATTCATTCTATAAGGACGCAAAGTTCCGCCGTATTACCCGCTATCGGTATAACAACGTTCCGATGGACAATGGCGGAAGGTATTTCTACATCAACGACAACGGAACCGTATGGTCTCCAGGCTGGAAGCCTTGCAAGACCCCGCTTGATTTCTATGAGTGCCGTCACGGAATGAGCTACACCCGCATCACTGGTGCCAAGGACGGTATCCAGGCGAGCGTGCTCTTCTTTGTGCCTTTGCACACTTGGGCAGAGGTGCAGAAGCTGACCCTTACAAACACATCGGACCAGACAAGGAAATTCAAGCTGTACTCTTTCGCAGAGTGGTGCCTCTGGAATGCAGCTACGGATATGGAGAACTTCCAGCGCAACTTCTCTACCGGCGAGGTTGAGGTGGACGGATCGGTCATCTATCATAAGACGGAATATAAGGAACGCCGCAACCATTATGCGTTCTACAGCGTGAACACACCGGTTGACGGTTTCGATACAGACAGAGAGACTTTCATTGGCCTGTATAACGAGTTCCGCGATCCTCAGCAGGTGATGGAGGGTATATGTGGAAACAGCATAGCGCACGGATGGAGTCCGATAGCATCTCATTATATTGAGGTGGAACTTGCCCCTGGCGAGAGCAAGGACTATGTGTTTATGCTCGGTTATGTGGAGAATGCACAGGAAGAGAAGTTTGCTGATGAGACACCGGGTCTGCTCCATAGCGGAAGTTCGCCTGTCATCAACAAGGCGAAGGCACAGGCTCTTATCGCTTCGTTCGACACAGTCGAGAAGGTTGATGCTGCATTTGCAGAACTCAAGATATATTGGGACGCCCTTCTGAGCGTCTATTCAGTGAAGAGTCCTGAGGAGAAACTTGACAGAATGGTCAACATCTGGAACCAGTACCAGTGTATGGTCACATTCAATATGTCACGTTCAGCATCGTTCTTCGAGAGCGGTATCGGCCGCGGAATGGGATTCCGTGACTCCAACCAGGATCTCGTGGGATTCGTGCATCAGATACCTGAGCGTGCGCGCGAACGTATCATCGACATCGCGTCTACACAGTTCCCGGACGGAGGTTGCTATCACCAGTACCAGCCTTTGACGAAGCGCGGAAACAATGACATCGGAGGAGGCTTCAATGACGACCCTATGTGGCTAATCTTCGGAACAGTCGCATACATTAAGGAGACAGGAGATTTCACGATCCTTGATGAGCCTGTTCCATTCGACAATGAACCAGGTTCGGAGGTGTCTTTGATGGAGCATCTCCGAGTGTCGTTCAACCACGTGGTCGAGAACCTCGGACCGCATATGCTGCCTCTCATCGGCCGTGCGGACTGGAATGACTGTCTCAATCTGAACTGCTTCTCCTGGGATCCTAACGAGTCTTTCCAGACAACAGAAAACAAGACAGAAGGTTCCAAGGCTGAGTCACTTATGATCGCAGGACTCTTTGTAGTCTGCGGACGTGACTATGTGGAGCTTTGTGCCAAGGTCGGTCTCGCTCAGGAGGCAGAAAGAGCACAGAAACTGGTGGACGATATGGTGGAAGCCGTAAAGAAGCACGGATGGGACGGAGAGTGGTATCTCCGTGCGTATGACTATTTCGGACGCAAGGTCGGCTCTCACGAGAACGAAGAAGGCCAGATCTTCATCGAATCTCAGGGATGGTGTACAATGGCGGGCATCGGTCTCGAGGAAGGTATGGTTCAGAAGGCTCTCGACTCGGTGAAGGAGCGTCTCGACTGCGAACACGGAATCGTGCTCAACAACCCGGCCTTCACCAAGTACCTTGTTGAATACGGTGAAATCTCATCATATCCGGCAGGATACAAGGAGAACGCAGGTATCTTCTGTCACAATAACCCTTGGGTGATCATTGGCGAGACCGTTCTCGGGCGTGGAGACTATGCTTGGGACTACTACCGCAAGATCTGTCCTTCATATACTGAGGAAAACAGCGCCCTGCACAAGGTAGAACCTTATGTATACTCACAGATGATTGCCGGAAAGGATGCTGCACGTCCTGGCGAGGCCAAGAACAGCTGGCTCACTGGAACAGCAGCGTGGAACTGGTATGCGATCACCCAGTATATCCTCGGCATCAAGCCTTCATATGGCGGCATCGAGATCGACCCTTGCATCTGCTCAGAGTGGAAGGAGTACAAGGTTACACGCCGCTTCCGTGGTTCCGTTTACGAGATCACAGTGAAGAACCCAGACAGAGTCTGCAAAGGAGTCCGTGAGATTCTCCTTGATGGTCAGCCTCTCAACGGCAACGTGGTTCCTCATACTCCAGGCACCCACACCGTTCTCGTAACTCTCGGCTAGTCCCGACGGCCAAATGCCGGCAGATCATTACGTTGCAGAAATTAGACGAGTGGCGGCTAACCAATTGATACACAATGAAATAAACGATTGAGGGTCGGTAAATTTACCGACCCTCAATCATATAATGATCTGATTGATAGCTGTTTAAGTGATGCTCGGATTTACAATCCGATCTCTTCGATGATACGGGTCATTCCGGCGTAGCGGTCGAGCGTCCAGAGGATGAAGCGGATGTCCACGCAGACGCATTTGTTGTAGCCGTCCTGGCACCATACGTCGCTTGAGAGCGATTCCTTGTTGCCGTCGAAAGCAAGGCCGATAAGCTCGCCGCGCGAGTTGAGGACTGGGCTGCCGGAGTTGCCGCCGGTGATGTCGTTGTCGGTAAGGAAGTCCACATACATCTGCGAGCCGTTCTCACCGAAGCCCCATCTGCCCCACTGCTTTGCATTGTAGAGCAGATACTGCCTGTCGTTGAGGTAGAAGTCGTACTCTGCAGGATTGAACTTCTCAAGGATGCCGGCAGGAGTTGTCTTCCAGTCGCAGATTGTACCGTCATACGGCTCCAGACCGCCTACTGTACCGTAGGTGATTCGCATTGTAGAGTTCGCATCAGGATACTGCGGGATACCCTTGTCAAGTCGCATCTGATAGAGTGCGCGGGTGAACTCCGACTCGAGGTCGAGAAGGCTGAGGCCGTTCTCGGCTACTGTCTTCGCATCGTTGAATGCTGTGATCTTCACCTCCATAATGAACTTGCAGAGAGGGTCCTCCACGATCTCCTCCTGCGGAACCTTCTTGGCCATAAGCCTTGCGATGCCTTCCTCTGAGGTGAACACACTGTTGTTCCAGAGATACTCTGCAAACGCCTTGGTGTCGCAGACTCCATCGACAGTGAACTTCGCGAGAAGCTCCTTTTGCCATTCAGTGAGGTATTTCGATTCGATATTCTTTACATACTCCTCGATGGCGTAATCCATAAGTTCACGCTCCACGCGGAGATCAATCTCAGCATACTCCCTCTCCTGTCTTGTGCCTGCTCCGTGAGGATTACGGGCGTTGTGGGCCCTTCTCACGATGAGTCCGAGTCTTGTGCCGCGGATGATGGTTTCGCGGAAATAAACGGCGTTTCTCTCCGGTCCGGAAACGGCTGCATATGTCTCCTTCAGGTTCTGAAGAAGGTTGCCCCATTTCTCCTTGCGCTCATCGGAAGCGTTCACCCACTCCTGGAACTCAGCCTCCTCGACAGCCTTCTGGCCGATCACGTCGAATCTTGCGCAGCAGTCAACCTCGCCGCTGTAAAGCTCCTGAACGTTGCTGAGACTGAAGAAATAGTCCGAATACTTCAGGCGGATCTCGGGATCCTTGTCCATCCACTTCTTGATGATGGCCATCTGGTCACCACGTACCCTGTTGCTGATAGGGTGCTTGAGATTCTCGGTGAAATCCACCTCATATGAACTGCTGTAGCGGTTGGTTCTGCCAGGGTAGCCGATGATCATAGTGTAATCACCCTCCTTGTAACCGTCAAGAGAAATCTTGAGCTTCGCAGCAGACTTCATTGGCACATTGTCCTTCGAATACTCGGCAGGAGATCCGTCCGGTGCAGTGTATACACGGTACATAGCGAAATCGCACTTATGCTGCGGCCATTCCCAGTTGTCGATGTCTCCGCCGAAAGCAGCAGACGACACTGGAGGAGCAGCTACGAGACGTACGTCACGATATACCTCATAGAGAGCGATGTAATACTTCGAGCCCTTCCACATAGACGCGAGCCAGGCCTCCATACCGGTCTCCTCCTTGTACTCCTTCTCCATAATGAAGCTGAGCTTGCGGATGCCTGTAGGTGTTCCCTGGGCTCTCATTTCCGCCTTAAGCTCCTCCACCTCGTCAGTCACGTCGATGACCTTCTTGAGGAAGTACACGCTCTTGTTCTTGATGTTCACCTCCTCGTCAGACCTGAACGCCCAGAATCCTTCCTCCAGATAGTTGTGCTCCGGAGTGCTGAGACCGTGGATGTCGCTGTATGCACAATGGTGGTTGGTGATGAGAAGACCCTCATCTGAAATGATGCTTCCGGTGCATCCGAACTCCATCGAGACAACCGCATCAGACACCGATGCTCCCGGTGCGTCTGCATTGTATATCTCTCCGGCAGAAAGCTCGAGACCGCGCTCCTGCATCTTCTTTTCCAATGCGGCATCGATGGCATTGATCATCCACATACCCTCGTCCGCCATAGCGCTATAGCTGCCAATCACGGCAGCCATAGCAGTCAATATGATCTTGTTTAATCTCATCTTATTCGTTGTATTCATATACGTTGCCCTGAGCCTTGAAATTGAGCTTTGCAGGCTCCTGACGCACATCGTCAGCCTTGTAGGTGATGGTCCAGGTCTCCATAGTCATAAGCTCCCAGAGTCTCTCGGCAGTCATAGGTTCTGCATATCTGATCTGGATTGCCGGCTGGAGATCCTTGTTGAGATCGAGATATACACCGATCACACCCTCCTGAGTAGAAAGATGGTTGCTCAGGAACGGCATATTGCGCAGAATGATAGGCTTCTCGTAGTTCTTGTCCACGATCTCGTACACATACTGCTGCTTGCCTTCAGCTGCAGCTATACGGCTCTTCCACTGCACCCTGAAAGGCGAGAACATCTTTCTGATGAAAGCCTCAGTGCTTACAGTCTCGACAGCCTTCTCCTGCTTGACGAAGTCATAGTCCACCTCGATGATCTTCTCTCCGCCGCCGTGGGTAGGCATATTGAGAGTCTTCTTCTCGACCACATCCTCGAACCAGTCCTCGTCCACATCCTCTTCAGGATGCATATAAACGCGGACGATCAAAGGGCAGGCAAACTCTGTCTCAAGACCGTAAAGTCTCTTGCCGGTGAGTCTGAACTGCATACCGAGATAGTTGATGTCCATCTTGTCGTACATACCCTCAGTGCGGATGGTCACCACCTTGAGCGAGTCGCACTCTGTGATGTCCGGAGTCTGGATACGGAACTTCGAAGGAACGAAAATCGCCTCCTGGATCTTGTCGGGATCGGTCTGTGCCGGGTTGTAGAGCACATCTGCCGCGTGTCTCTTCACGAACACCTTCACACCATATACGCCCTGTATCTTCTGGAGCTTGGCCTTGAACGCCATAGAACTTCCGTAGCACTTCACCGAACGGAGACCCTCGATGGTCACTGTCTCAAGGTCGTCCATATCCACAACCTTCACCATAGTGCTGTCGGCGCCCATAACCTCCATTCCCCACTTCATATCAATGGTAGGAAGTTCGAACTTGCCGCCTGACCAGATACCGAATGCAACGAGAACCACTGTAAGAACTGCAGGAAGGAGGTTCCATACGCCTCCCTTGCCCTTCTTGCTGCTGCAGATGCCCACCTGGAGTGCTCCTGTGTTACATACAGCCACACACTCGCCGCAGAGAGTGCAGTCCACAGAATCCACCTTTCCGTCGCGGAACGACTTGATGTCGATGTGGTAAGGACACTTCTTTGCGCAGAGACCGCAGTTGTTGCAGGTCGCCATATTCTTCTGGACTTTGAGCACCTGAAGCTTAGGTCTTGCGTGGAGGATCTCGAGGAGATAGCCTACTACGCAGAACGCTCCGAGGAGAACCTCCCAAGGAATATCAGCGCCGAGAACGTCGCCTATATAGTAAAGTCCGAAGAGGACTCCGATCCACAGCCAGAACTTGAGTGTGTTCGAAATCGCTCCGAGAGGACAGAGGTAGCGGCACCAGAACATATCCACGAGGAAACTGCCGAGCACCACGATGCTGATCGATACGATCGACATCCAGAGAGTGATCTCTCCCTTGAATCCGGTTGCGATCGCATAGTAAGGGTCAAGATTCTTGCAGAAAAGCTCGCTTGCCTCTACTGTGCTGTAGAATATCCAGAAGAGAAGCGCGTACTTGATGACGCGGAGCACCTTGTCTGCGACCGATCCGTTGCGGATCTTCAAAGACTTGATGTGCATAGCGTTGCGTGCCTTGCTGATGAGGTCCTGCACAGTGCCGAGCGGGCAGATGTATGCGCAGAAGAGCTTGCTGAAAAGCACGACTGCAGCCACCAATGCGAGGCCCATCATCACCTGAAGCGATGACATACTGCAAGGAAGGCTGTTGTTTGCAAGATATGTGGCGAGTGCCTGAAGACCGCCCATAGGGCAATATGTCTCAGGATCAACGGCTGTCTCCGAAGGGATGAGACCGGTGATGAACACCACAAGGGCGATAAGCACTCCCCACTGGAGGAGGTACTTAGGCCAGTTGCTGATGATAGTTGATCGTCTAGCCATAACGGATTATTTGTTCTTTATACAACGGAGTGATGCTCCTGCGAGGAAGTTGCCGTATGCTACGGTCACCTTCTCGTTCGAAGCGTTGTAAGTAGGCATAAGATAGTAGTACTGTACGTTCTTGAGTGAGCCGTCATCGTTGGTGAACGCCTTGTAGATAGAAGAACCGATGAGGTAAGACATCACACCGTACTTGCCGTCGTAGTTGGTTACAGTGAAGCTGCCGCTGCCTGTGACGTTCGCCTTGTTTCTCATACTTGCGAACTGCCACTCCCAGCCAGCCTCAGCAAGTGCTGTAAGGCTTGCTCCCTTGATTGTCGCATCGTAATATGCGCCGTCAGTATTGATTACGGCAGAATTTGCGCAATGACCTACGAGGCCTGTCATTTCGGTAAGAGTAGGGATGTGCCAGCCTGTTGGGCAGATACCCTGAACGCCCTCGAATGTTTCAGCATTCTCAAGTGTAACAGCCTCTACGCCGAATGCTGCAGCAGCGTCGTAAAGAAGACCGAGTGTCTCTGCAAGTGCTGGATCAGCCACCTTGTCAGCGTTTGCAGCAGGATACCAGATGCCTGCGTCCTCTGCAGGGTCAGTAGAAACACTCTTTCCGCGTGGAACGAAACGGAGGTTCTCTGCCATCCAGGTGTTGCCGTCTGCAAGTGTGACTGTAGCATACTCTACGCCGTCATAAACGAAGTAGCCCTCATACTCTGTGAACTCTACAGGAAGTTCCTCTGAAGAACCCTCACCATCGAACTCGATCTCACCCTCGTTAGTCCAGTTCTCGATCTCGCCTGATGCGCTTACGATCATATTGTCCTCGACGATACGTGCGTTGATTGTGTACTGTCCGCCTGACTTGAGAGTCATCTCAGCAAGCGGCTGAGTGATCTTCTTGCCGTTCGAAAGCGACACTGCGAGCTCCATCTTCACTGTTCCTGGGATGATGATGGCCTGCCATACCTTTCCGGCAGTTGCCTCATATGCCTTTACGGCAACAGTCTCTTCAGCAGCTGCAACAGCAAGGTTCGCATAGTCAACCTCTGCAGAAACAGGTGTGCCGTTGAGCTCTACTGTGCCTACGTTTGCGCCGGAAGCGTTGTCGATGTTAACGACGATCTTGGTCATAAGGTGCTTGAACACCATTGTGACTGCGTTAGGTGTAGGGAGTACACCCTTCTTTGCAGCAGCCATAAGGTCAGCAGGAGCGATGCCCTCTGTCTGGTCTGCAACTGCCTCATACACAGCAGGTGCGCCCTCTGCCGAATATGGATAATATGCATACACGTCAGCCTGTGAATATGCGTCAGCATACCACATAAGTTCGCCGGAGAACACATTTCCGTCGAATGTGAGGCAGGCGTTGGAAGCGTATGCTTCCGCTCCGTTGACCTTGGTCATAGTCAGACCGATCTGGTCACCGGCCTCGAAGTTTACTTCTGTCGCCTTTGTTATCACTGGTTCAACCTGGACTTTTGCAGGGGTAATGTCCGGTGTAACGGTCTGCTGGCAGGCTGCGAATGCTAACGCTGCCAGCGCAAGTGTAAGATAACGTTTCATATTAGTTTATTTTTTAGTTTTTGATTTCTTCATTTCGTCTGCAATAATTTCCTGCAATTTGTTTTTCGGAAGGAGGTATTGATATTCAGCTACACCGATAGGCTTGTTTACATCTTGTAGAGCCAATTCTACTTCAAGATGATCCTTCTCTGCACATAGAATAATTCCTATTGACGGATTCTCGTCAGGAACTTTCTCATACTTGTCCAATAATGACAGATAGAAATTCATTTTTCCCACATATTCGGGTTTGAATTCACCAATCTTTAATTCAATTGCAACCATGGAGCGAAGTCGGCGATGGAAAAATAGCAAGTCGACCCGATATTCCTTATCATTAAATATCAGCGTATGCTGGTTGCCGATAAAACTAAAACCATTGCCCAATTCCATTATAAATGTGCTAATCTTCTGTACAAGACGACGTTCTAGCTCCAACTCTTTTAGAGGTTCAATGGCATCAATGAATCCGAGATTATAGCTGCTGCGAAATACCTCATTGGCGTACTCTGCCTGTTGAGTGGGCATTGTAGTCATGAAGTTGTTGGATCTTTCTGTTGTCTGAATCGAAAGATGGTACTCGGATTTCAGTGCGTGGCGAAGCATATCTCGTGACCAACCTTTTGTCGTCACCTCACTTGCATAGAAAATAATATATTCAGGAGGTAAGTCATAACTCATAAGGAGCAGGTTGTGTCCCCAAGGTAAAACTGCAACAGCCTGTCGCAGTTTTGTATCGCATTCATAATAATGAAGATAGAATTTCTTCATATCCCATAGGTTTCTAGGAGATAATCCCATGTCAGGATATTTCAATTTCAAATCAACTGATAACCTTTTCACGACACCATCACCATGCTTGCTGTCAAGTTTACGTTCTACCAGCAATTTGCCAATTTCCCAATATGAAGACATCACAACCGTATTCAGTTGTTTCGCAATATGTAATCGTGAAGACTCTATTACTGCGACAGCTTGTTGCAGTAATTCATTGTATTCGTCTTCATTGAATGATCCCGATAAAATCACCTCTTCCATACTCTCTTTATTTTACATATTGATCCCTAATTTCAATGTTGCGCCGTAGCGGTTCGGACTGGAGATGTACTTAAGGTTGAAGCCGTGGAGCCATGAGCCTTCGGCTTCGGCGTAGAGACCTTTCCAGAAGTTCCAGCGAAGGGAGAGACCAAGGTTCATTCGGGATGCCGTCGCATATTCCATCTGCCTGTCATACCACTCCTGAAGCCTGTACGGCGATGTCTGTACTCCCGAATCCTCAGATGTGATCCAATCCTCTTCGGAAACTTTTCCGCCCGCATATCCAGCCTTAACGGCAAGGTCGAACGGGCCAATATATGTCTTCACGCGCACATCTGCGCCATATTTCATCAGTGACTGAGCTGATACGTACGGATACATCTGGGAAGCAGTTTCCATCTGTTCCTCGATGTGAGCGGAAGCCAGCACCTCCACCTTTTCAGATACGAACTCATATTCAGGTCTGAGTTTCCATCCGCTTTCTGTCTGTATCCTGTTCTGTCCGTGTCCTACAACTGTGGTTATTCCTCCTACGGTAACCTTTTCCAGCACAGTCTCGTCTAATGCTCCGGCCTTCCATCCGAAGTCCAGGCGTGCGAAATGACTTTCGTGACTATATCCAAGTCGCACATCGACTGAATTTCCAGGGAAAAGGTACCAGATGAATTCCTTCTCACCGATGGTTCCGGAAGTATGCAGGTATTCAACCTCTGCAAACAGACCCTTGTACTGCATCTGCACGGCTGCTCCATTACTGAAATCCTTCACAGGGAATCCCTTCACTCCATCCTCATCAAGGTGCAGTCCGCTGCCGGTCCAGATGTTAT
>JAFYXE010000133.1 GCA_017546275.1 Bacteroidales bacterium
CCCTGTCCGCCGCCGAAGTCGAGTACGAGCTTGAGGTTAGCGCAGTCGATGCCAGGAGCAGCATATACATCAAGAACGAAGTCCTCATATGCTGTGAGAGCATAACGGCCGTCTGTGATGATAGCGCCGTCATCGTCCTGTGCACAAAGCTTCACTGTCACGCCTGGGTGATCTGCTGTAGAGTTGAGCACGAGGTGGAAGTCATAAGTCTTGTCTGCTGCTGTAGCAATGCCGGTGTTCTGGAAGAAGAACTGGCCCTGCCACTGCTGACCGCCGAGACCCTCAGGAAGCACGAATGTGTGAGTGCCACCCTCTGAAGTGATGGTTGCGTTGTCGATTGCGCCCCAGTCATTGTTTGCAAACCAGAAGTGGTGGTCTGTTGTCACAGCCGAGTTCCACATATTGTCTGCTGCAGAAGGATCGAAAGGTGCCGGTCCAGCCTGTCCGCCGCCGTCGATATGCTCCTGGAGGATGATATCCTTCACAACTACTGTAGAACCGCCCTGTCCGCCACCGAAGTCGAATACGAGCTTGAGGTTGTCACAGTCGATACCAGGAGCAGCCACTACCTTGAGTACGAAGTCCTCGAACGCAGTGAGGGCGTAACGGCCGTCTGAGATGATCGCAGCGTCATCGTCCTGTGCGCAAAGTTTCACTGTCATACCTGGATGATCTGCCGATGAATTGATCACCATATAGAAATCATATGTCTTGTCGGCAGAAGTTGCGATACCTGTGTTCTGGAAGAAGAACTGTCCCTGCCACTGCTGGCTTCCGAGACCTTCAGGAAGAACGAATGTATGTGTGCCGCCCTCTGAAGTGATGGTAGCGTTATCGATAGCACCCCAGTCGTTGTTTGCGAACCAGAAGTGGTGATCTGTTGTCACAGCGTTCTTCCAGAGGTTGCGGTCAGAGTTCGGATCGAATACGACATCTCCTGCACCTGGCTTCTCTGGCTCTGGAGCAGCAGATCCCTCAACAACGAACTCATACTTCCAAGCGATTGCACCGTTGTCATTCACAAGGGCGAGCTTCTTGGTGTTTGTTCCCTCGAGGATCTTGTAACGTGGATTTGTAGTAATAGCCTCAGGGTTAGGGATGTACGAAAGGTTCTTGCCTTCAGGAAGCACGAGATATACCTCCTCGATACCTGCAGCATTCCACTCTCTTTCGAACGAGTAGTCAGTAGTGTACTTCTCGATAGGAACGAGGTAGTCGTTGCCGTCGTTGGTGTTGTACTCAGGACCGAAACCGGAATCCTTGTTTACGTATACCATTCCGCCTTCACCCGGATCGTATGTGTACTTGCCGTCCTTTGTGAAAGTAAGTCTGTCGTCATAGAGACCCCAGTCCTTCTTCTCGTCCGGACCTGCAGCCCACCAGTTTGTACCGTCAGTACCCGGCTCGCCACATCCGAAGTGAGACTTCACTGTAGAGTTCCACTCCCATACCTTCTGGTCGCCACCAGCGAAGAAAGTGATATACTTGGAAGGATCGAACGGATCACGATAAGTGTTCTCGATCACGAAATTGCCCATCTTTGAACCGAGGGAGATACCGTTGGCATTGTATGCCTTCACCTCCACCTTGTGAGTTCCTTCCTCACGGAAACGGAGAGTGATGCCGTTGCCGGTGTAGCAGAACTGCTTTCCGGGCTTGCCGTCGATCAGTTCCTCGCCGAAGATCCAGATAGGAACAAGGCCAGGATTGGTCACCGAGAATGTCACATAGTTTGTCGTGTTGTCCACAACGATCTTAACGTCCAGTTCATCAGCAACAGGAAGCTTGCTCTGATCCGGCTCGACAATCTCAGGTGAACAGCCTGCTGCAAACAAGGTTGCCACCAGGGCAGCGGCCATATATTTGAAAATTCTCTTCATAATAAATTTCGTTTAATATTCACCAGCACAGCTGCCGTTAATAGTTGTTCTGTACAAGGTTAGGATCCTTGTCGCACTCCGACTGAGGAAGAGGCCAGTACTTCTTGTTCTCTGTCCAGTCGTTCTGACGCCACTCGTGGTTGGCTGCCTTGAGGACAGTCGCCGCCTGACCTGTACGGATGAGGTCCCAGTAGCGTTTTCCTTCACCGACGAACTCCTTGTGGCGCTCCTCGAGGATAGAAAGCTGGTCTGTACCTGTATCAGAGCAGTTAGCACGCGCACGGACCTCCGCAAGACAATTGCTGCGGTCCTTGCCTGTAAGCACTCCAAGCTCCGCTGCGTTGAGAAGAGTCTCTGCATAGCGGTAGTAACGCTGGTTGTTGCCGTAGTTCATATCGGCGTCAGCGATCTGGCCGTGGTTGCCGTTCATTCTTGCGACATACTTCTTGAGGAAGAGGCCTGTATACTGCCAACGTGTCTCGCCGAGAGTAAGGTCAGGGAACTCGTAGTAGAAGTTGAGGATACCTCCGTCACGACGAGTATCGCCTTCCTCGTACATATCCCAGGCAGACTGGGCTACAGGACCGAAGCCCCATCCGCCCTTGTAGCCTGAAGCCTCAGGAGCACCAGGAACACCGGAAAGCATAGGATATACTGAACCGCCGCTGTAGATAGGGTTGCCCCAAGAACGTGCAGCGCCCTCAGACATATAGTTGATCTCCCAGACAGACTCTGTTCCCCACTCGCCAGACTCTTCCCAGATAGATGCGAAGTCAGATACGAGAGAGTACTTTCCGCTGGTGATGATCTCATCCATAAACTCGAGAGCCTTTGCGTAGCGAGCCTGGTCGTTCTGATACATAACAGCCTCTGCATAAAGCATATAAGCCATAGCCTTGGTCACGCGACCTTCGTTTCCGGCAGCAGCCTTCATAGGGAGCACATTGAGTTCGAACGCCTCTTCGAGACGTGTGACGATGTTCTCATACACCTCGTCAGCCTTGAGCTGAGGAGCGATATACGGAGCCTCGAGGTTCTTGTCATAATATGGAACATTTCCCCAGAACTTCCAGAGAAGTGTGTAGTAGAAAGCCTTGAGGACTGTAGCCTCAGCCTTGTAGAGATTCTTCTTCTCCTCGGTCATACCAGGCACTCCGTCAACGTTCTCGAGAACGTGGCAGGCACGGTTGATACCGGAGTAGCAGATTGTCCAGATGGCGCCGCACTGCTCAAGAGAAGTGACATTATAGAAGTGGGTCTTCACGAGCTTAGGCTGGTCACCTTCGTTCGATCCGCCGCAATAGATGTCATCCGCCATAATGTCTGACACCATATTGAGGGCGTCGTACTCGTAGAAGTAGTCGAACCACTTCAACGGGTCGTAAGCTGCCACCAGACCCTGGAACATACGCTCTTCATTGATATAGTACTCGCTCTGAGGCTCTGAAGAGTTATGCACAGCGGTAACGAAATCCTTACCGCACGATGAAAGCATCAGAACTGCAAAAGCGCAGATTGCATAAAATATCTTTTTCATAATCATCATCCGGAATTAATTAGAAATTAAGATTCAAACCGACTGAGAATGTACGTGACTGAGGATATACTCCACGGTCGATACCGAGGTCTGAGCTGAAGCCGTTGCCTCCGGTAACCTCAGCGTCACATCCTACGTACTTGGTGATGGTAAAGAGGTTCTCTGCCTGAGCATATACTCTGAGGCGCTGGATGGCAACCTTCTTTGTCCACTTCTGAGGGATGGTATAACCGAGCTGAACGTTACGTGCACGGAGGAATGAAGCGTCCTCTACCCAAAGGTCAGATGCACGGTAATTGTTGTTCGCAGACTCGAACATAAACTTAGGCTGAGTGTTCGATGTACCCTCACCTGTCCAGCGGTTGAGGATTGTCTTAGGAAGGTTCACATAGTACAGGTCGGTACGGCGTGTCACGTTGAACACCTGGTTTCCGATTGTACCCTGGAGGAGCATACTGAAGTCGATGCCCTTCCACTCGAGAGAGATGTTGAGACCCAATGACCAGTCAGGAACACCCTTTCCGATATATGTACGGTCCTCATCATCGATGTCGCCGTCACCGTCGATATCAACGAATCTCACGTCACCAGGAGCTGCGTTAGGCTGGAGCGGCTGTCCTGCCTCGTTCACGTAAGCTGCGACCTCTGCCTCATTCTGGAAGATACCGTCAGTCTTGTGTCCGTAGAAATATGGGAACGGAAGGCCTACGATACCGCGTGTGAGCTGGCCGATCTTGTGAGATGAACCGTAGAATGCTGTAGCGTCGTCAGTAAGCTTTGTAAGACGGTTCACATTGTATGTCGCATTTGCTGAAATGCTGTAGCTGAAGTCTCCGTAAGTGTCACGGTAGCCGAAATCCAACTCGATACCTGCATTAGACATTGTACCTACGTTTCCTTCCGGTGCCGAATCACCTGCATAACCTGGAACCTGCATAGCCATAAGCATACCTGAAGTGACCTTGTTGTAGTAATCAGCTGTCAAAGTGATGCGGTTGCCGAGGAATCCGAGGTCAACTCCGAGGTCGGTCTGGATAGACTGCTCCCACTTTGCATCAGGATTTGCGAGGCCGTTAGGCTTTGCTCCGATGCTGATGGTCTCGCTGCCGTTGGCGCCGGAACCGAAGGTGTAGTTGTTGCCTGTGCTCATATAAACGGCATACTTGAAATCAGGAATGCCGTCGTTACCGTTGATACCCCAGGATCCGCGGACCTTCAACATTGAAAGCCAGTTCACGTCCTTGAGGAACTCCTCGTTCTTCGCGTTCCAACCGGCACTGACA
>JAFYXE010000134.1 GCA_017546275.1 Bacteroidales bacterium
AATAGAGAGATAATATCTCTGAAACTCCAAAACAACTCTCTGAGAATCGAAAAATTGAAGAAGGATACCGAAAATCTCGATATCCTTCTCTTACTTAAATGTCAGCCACTTTACAGAGTGGCACCTTTTTCAGTGCCCTCCCATTTCGGTCATCCTTTTTTTATTCCATTCTTTCAATCTTCAAGTGCTGTATCTTGTAGGAGGAGTCCTTGTATCCGACGAAAATAGTCACCATAAAGTGCTCGCCTCCTGCAGTGAGGGTTCCCAGGGCATACTTCATATTGGTTCGTCCCGCCTGATGGGCGATCTCGAAAGAGCGCGGCGTATAGGACTTGAAGAACGACTTGAGCACCTGGCAGGCCTGGCTGCGGCTGTAGTCGTTGGTGGTCGAGAAGATGGTGATCTCCAGATTGTCCGAGAACCAGGCGGACAACTTGTCCACATCTCCCTGTCCGAAATATTTAGATATAGGAGTAAAGACCTCATAACCTCTGCCGTGTGTCTGTGATTTTGCCGGACACGCGAACAGGAGCATCACTGCAGCCAGCACTCCTGCGACCCTGATATTCATATGCTGTCGTTGATTTAACAAGGCAAAGATATGCAAATTTTCGTATATTTGTACTTCATTGACAGACTTACAGATGAAGATAACTCTACTTACAGTCGGAAAGACCGACAGAGACTGGGTAAAGCAGGGACTCGACATATACGTGTCCAGGTTGAAACATTATATCCCGTTCACAATCACCGAGATACCGGAACTCAAGAACGTCTCTGCGCTTTCCAAGGAGCAGATAAAGGCCAAGGAAGGCGAGCTCATCCTGAAGAATGTCCGTCCTATAGACGACCTCATCCTTCTTGACGAAAGAGGAAAGCAGTACACTTCTGTAGAGCTTGCGAAGGTGCTCCAGGACAAGATATCATATATAGGAAAGGACATCGTCTTCGTCATCGGAGGCGCGTACGGATTTTCCGAGGAAGTATACAAAAGATCAGATTCCAAGATATCTCTGTCGAAGATGACATTCTCCCACCAGATGGTTCGCGCGATTTTTGCAGAGCAGATCTACCGCGCATTCACCATCATCAGAGGTGAACCTTATCACCACGAATAATACAGATGATTACACGAGAGTTCATACACAGGAAGCTTCCGCTTATAGGCCTCGTTCTGGCCTTGTGTCTCCTTGTCATTTCTATGACGGGCGTCAACGAGGTCGGAGATACCGACCATTGGGCATCCAATGTGTCAGCAAGAGTGGAGAACCGCCTTGAGGTGCTGGACAGGCACATCGCCGATGCCTTCGAAAACGAACCGGGCGGGCAGATGTCTATGAGCGTTCCTGAGGATATGGTGCTGTACCACTATGTGAACGACTCTCTCCTATTCTGGCACAACCAGTTCCCTGTGACCAACGACGACATCACGTCGATTATGATCTTCCAGAGGCTGACGCCGCTCAACAGCAGGCTTGTGTCCCCTCTCTCGGAAATCACAGAAGAACTTACATATCTCAATCTCGGTTCAAAATGGTACCTGGCCAAGGCCGTCGATGGCGAAAAGAATGACAGGATCATAGCGGGCATCGAGATCAAGAACTCCCTCATCAACGACATCAGCAACAGCGACAACGGCATAAACCCTGCGCTCAAGCTGCCGGTAAAGTACACCGTGGAGCCCCTCGGCTACAGCGGAGGAAGCGCAGTATACGTAGATGACCAGCCGCTGTTCAAGGTGATATACGAGTCCGGCGCAGAATCTCCATTCTTCTACAGTTCTATTCTCAAGTGGCTGGCACTCATACTGTTTACATTGGCGATGACCCTCTTCCTTGCAGGACACAGGACGGTCAAGGCATTCCTTGCCGTAGTGCCGATGATCACCGTGCTCACTGCTGTCGCCTATATCTGGGGACTGAAGCTGAACGGTGTCTATGAGATCTTCTCGCCAACGATCTACGCGGATGATGTGTTCCCGTCTTTGGGAGCGCTGATCCTTCTTAACGGATACATCCTCATTATGAGCATCTGCGTGTTCTTCATCAAGGGCAGGATCACCAAGTTCCTGACTCAGGACAAGGGCGGGGCAAAGGTAAGGCTGGCCATCTTCGGGACCGTACTGATCGTGCTCAGCGGACTCCTGCTGGTATACAGCCTCATCACTCTCCGAAGCTTCATAATGAACTCCAGTGTGCCTCTTGAGCTGTACAAGATCAACTCGAGAATAGGCTACGCCATCCTTGTATATCTCTCATATACCGGACTTCTCTCCTGCCTGCTTATATACCTGCAGATGCTCAGACCTGTCATCTGGGAGTTCACCGGAAAGCATTACAATGTGTTCGAGCGCAAGCATCTGATATTATTCGCGTTCGTTGCCGCTTTATATTTCAGTCTCACAGCCAGCTCACTGGGATTCAGGAAGGAGCAGGACAGGGTGATGGTATGGGCTAACAGGCTCGCAGTGGAGAGAGACCTCGGGCTCGAGATCCAGCTTCGCAGCGTGGAGGACGCCATTGCAGGAGATATGCTGATCTCGACTCTGACAAGGATGGAAAACAGTTCAGGTATGGTCCTCAACAGAGTCACAGAATATTATCTGAACAGGACACGGCAGGCATACAACATCGGCGTGCTCCTTTACAGGGAAGGCGATGTACCGGGACAGAACATCATCACCAGCATCCTCCAGAACGGGGAGCCTATCGCTGACGGTTCGCGTTTCCTCTTCTTCTCCGACAAGAACGGCAGAGGCGGTTACGCCGGCATCTTCATCTACTACCAGCCGGAGGTGGGACTCACCAGAATGATCCTGCAGATAGAGCAGAAGAGCAACAAGGAGGACAGGGGCTACCACAACATCCTCAGCCAGTTCCGCCAGCCTACAGATGTGAACATTCCTTCTTTGTATTCATATGCAAAGTACAGGAACGGACACCTCAGTTCATACAAGGGCAACTTCCCGTATCCTACCGTATCCAACATCTATGAGAAGGCAGGAGACGGCACTGAAGAACTGGCGATAAGCCGCACAAAGGGCAACATTCATTTCATCAGCAGGATCAGCGAAGACGAGATCATCGTCGTGACGCGAAGCAGACGCAATGCGATGCTGTACATCATCTCGTTCTCATATCTCTTCATCTTCCTGGCGTTGCTGATGATTGCGATATCCGGCAAGAGGAGCAGAAAAGACAAGTCATTCAAGAACAATTACTTCCGCACAAGGATCAACCTCATACTCTTCACATCGTCGTTCCTTATCCTCGCAAGTATGGCGGCGGTAAGCATCTTCTTCGTGTACCAGAGGAACGAGGCCAATATGTTCAACATAATGTCGTCGAAGGTCAGCACTGTGCAGGGCCTCCTGGAGAGCCGCACGAGGTACGCAAACAGTTGGTCGGACCTCAACACTCCTGCCTTTGCCAATGCGCTCGAGGATATAAGCAACACCACAAAATCCGACATCACGCTGTTCACTCCGGGAGGAAAGGT
>JAFYXE010000135.1 GCA_017546275.1 Bacteroidales bacterium
GAAGCAGCCTGACAACAGCTGGGGCTTCCTTTTCAGAACCAAGGCCCAGGTGCGTTACAAGATTCCCAACACACCTCTCAGCCCTCTTGTTGCTGTAGAACCGTACTATATGTCTGAATTCGTCAGGACAAGGTATTACGCAGGTGTAAGCCTCTCTGTGACAAAGAACCTCTCAGTCCTGATGCAGTATGTATATCAGGACCATTACAACAAGTCGGTAGATGATAATGTATTGTGGCTGACTTTCAATGTCAAGCTTTAACGTATGTTTCCAAGTAAAGTAAAAGCGGTGGCAGGACCCTCATTCTGACCACCGCTTGTGGTTTTGTTGGTTCTAAGTAAGATTACTTAGCCTCCTGCCAGATGTAGTAAGTCTCGTCGTCGAGCTCGCCGCCGTAGTACTTAACCTCAGCAACAACGTAGTCGTCGTCGTCAGTTCTGTACTCGAACTCAGCACCCTTCTCGTTGTCATCCCACTTGTCAGTAGCTACGAGGTTCTTTGAAGCCTTTCCGAAGAAACCAGCCTCGAACATCCACTTCTTGAGTGAGCTCTTCTCAGTGAATACTGTGAAGATACCACCTACGTTGAGCTCCTCCTTGTAAGTCTGGCGCTTTACACGTGCATATCTCTCGCCAGTCTCCTCGTTCTCGAGCTCGTTCTCCTTAGTCCAAGAAGTCATATTGCCGTTCTCCCAAGTACAGATAGAAACTACCTGTGGGCCCTCGCCCCAGTCCTCGATAACCTTAACGAGGTGATCCTCTGAGTCATACTCGTAAGTGTAGTCACCGTTCTTTACAACGTAACCCTTCTCGTTAACTACCCACTCGTACTCAACCTTGTTGTCGTTAGCCTTGTCGATGAGCTTAAGAGTGTTGCCTGATCTCTCGATGTCGAGGTTCCATGTTCCGAGTGAACCGTCATCGTTTGTCCATACCTCGTCGATACCTACGAGAACACCAGCCTCATCATAACGGAACTGACGACCTGAAGTCATGTTTCCGTCAGCATCAATTCTGCTAGGAAGAGCGAGGAGAACCTTTCTTGCCTTTGGAGCCTCGTTCTCATCACCGTTGTTTGGGCCCTGCTCCTTGTTGCAAGAAGTCATTGCGATTGCAGCAAAAGCGATTGCTGCGATAGTGAAAAACTTTTTCATAATGTTTTTGATAAATTAAATGGTTAAAAGATAATATATGGTTTTATTGTTTCAATACCTGTAAGCAGGCTTGTCCTGCAGTCTTCAACGCCGTTTCGTACTCTGTACTGGAAGTCGGCGCCGCTCTTCTTGCAGGCCTTGTACAGACCTCCCATATCCTTGTAGTAAGGACCGTCGTCGGTCTGTGACATATACCAGAACTTCTCCGGATCAGCGCTGAGCTGAGTCTCGTCATCAAGAAGGTCTGCATTGTCGAAGTACAGACGTGAGAAATTGCTCTGGAGGGCATATGCCTCGCGTCCGGCCTTTCCGATTGCGATGACCTGAGCATCAGTGAACTGATGTCTGCGGGCCCATCTCTTCATCTTCTTCTCGAGTGAAGCCCATTTTGTGTTGCAGGTCACCACTGCAAGCGGCTTCTCCTCGTCTGTGTCCTGCTTGATCAGACGAACGATATCCTTTACAAGGCTTCTCTTGAGTCCGTCGTGCGCAAGATAGATGACTGTTCCACCGTCTTCGTTGCATCTTACGTCCTTGCGGATTTCAGGAGCAACTGTCTTGGATTCCCACAATGTGGCTCCATTGATGAGGTAGTCGATATAAGGAACCACCTCAAGGAGGCACATCCTCCAGTATCTTCCTGTGTGACCGCCGTCACCTACACGATACTCGTGTGTGTAGCCGTTGTCACGCATCTGTATATGGAGGTCATCGTTTGCGATGAGTAGTCTTTCCTCGTCGTCTCCACAATGGATGAACCATTTCACTCTTGACAGTTCCTCGAGGTTCTCCTTTGTGAACTGGTAGTAAGGGCAATGCGCCTTGTAGTAGTCTGTAAGGCGTCCTTCACCCTCCTGATCCACTCCACCGAAGATCGAACCCCACTGCTCGTTCCACCACTTGAGCGGTTCGTCAAGGTACATCTCGTCAGTTCTGAACGACATACTGAGAGGTGCCGAGAAACAGAAGGTGTCTGTGTTCTTGAGCGGGAGGACCATTGCTCCGAATCCGCCCATAGAGAAACCTATTGTCGCTCTGTGATCTCTGTCTGCGATCGTCCTGTACTTGCCGTCAATGAACGGGATGAATTCCTGTATGAACATATCCATATAAGGGAACTTTCCGTCATATGTGTTGCTGTAGTACGAGTTCAGGCCGGTAGGGAAGACATAGATGAAATCTCCGAGTCCTTCACCTTCCATCTGGTTGAGCGCATTCTCGAACTGGATGTATTTGTCGTTCCAGTCGTCCGGAGTGCATCCAATACCGTGTGTAAGGTAGATTACAGGATAGCTCTTCTCGACGTCAGTGTCATACTCTGCCGGAAGCACGATTGCATAAGGAAGATCTATTCCGAGCATTTCACTGTGGAAAGGCTGTCCGGATGTGAATCTGTCCTGAGCACCAGCTGTCATTCCGATGATACAAACTGCAAATGTATAAAGAATTTTCTTCATTTCTTACTTATACTTAAACGATCCTGAGATAGCCTGCACTGCAAGCAGAATCTCCTTTTCCTCATCATCATTGCCGTTGAGCATCCTGTACTCGAAGTCAGCTTCATCTGTGCCGCCGTCAGCGGTGAGAGCAAACTTGCAGGCTCTGTAAAGAGCGTTCATATCCTTGTAGTTTTCGCTCTCGTCAGTCTGGCCGATGTAGTATCTCTTGGCGGCATCAGCGACGATGGTTGTTTCATCCTCTGCGAGGTCAGCGTCGAAGAAGTAGTATGCATTGAACTGGTCACGGAGTCCGTATGCCTCGCGTCCTGTCTCACCGAATGCGATGATGTGAGACTTTTCCGGGCTGCCTCCGATGCCGTATTTCTGTGTATACTCGTTCATCCATTCCGCAAGCGGCTTGACGTTGAGGTCGCACGGGAGAACCATATAAGGGAAGATCTGGCCGCTCTGGGTAAGCATTCCGATCATCTTGTCAGTGAGGTCCTTGCTGAATCCCTTGTGTGCAAGGTATACTGCAAGGCCGCCGTCTGCAGGATTGTCCTTGAACTTAGTTGATGAGAAGCTGCCGTCCTCGTTGAGGTTTGAACTCAAGATTGTGACATCTTTCATAACTTTGGTCCATTTCCCGCCTCCGTTCATAACGTGCTGGATCCAAGGGAGAGTCTCTCTTGCAGCAGTTCTCCAGTAGCTTCCGGTGTGTCCTCCGTCGCTGATACGGAACTCGTGATCGAAACCGTAGTCACGAAGCTGTACGTGGAGATTGTCGTTGGCGATCAGAAGCTGCTCCTCGTCGTCGCCGCAGTGGAAGAACCATTTCACTCTTGAAAGTTCCTCCTTGTTCTCAGGAATGAACTGATAGAACGGACAGTGCTCCTTGTAGTAGTCTGTCAGACGCTCTTCTCCGCTCTTTCCTCTGCCTCCGAAGATCTTGCCCCACTGATTGTCCCAGCCTGACTGTGATTCAGCCATATACTGTTCGTCAGTGCGGAAAGACATACTGAGGGGAACAGAAATGCTGAACACGTCAGGATTCTTGAGCGGAAGGACCATAGCTCCGAATCCGCCCATTGAATAACCTAATGTAGCTCGATGCTCCCTGTCTGCAATTGTCCTGTATGTGCTGTCGATGAGCGGAACAAGATCATTTACGATCATATCCATATACATCGCCTTGCCGTCGTAGTAATTGCAGTAGTATGAGTTGTTGCAGTTCGGGAAGACATAGATCATCTGCTGAAGACCTGATTCCTCAAGGTTCGATATGAGGTCTGTCCAGCTGCCCCAGTCCTTGTCGCTTTCTCCGTATCCGTGCAGCATATAGACTACAGGATATCTTGCCTCGCTTGTCTCGTAGTCGGCAGGCAGAAGGATGGAATAGGTAGACTTGTATACCTGACCGTGATTCTCATAGAGAATACCTGTCTGATATCTTTCGAACTGCGGTTTGTCATCTGGTCCGTTGACAGGTTCCTTCCCGCAGCCGATGAAGGCTGTGAGAAGGACTGCCATACCAAATATCTTGAACAATTTACTCATTGTCGTAGATTACCATATTGGTTGCATTGAGCGCGAAATCCTTGTGAGGGTTGTTGAGCACAAGCTTGAGTGTGTGCTCGCCGCTCTCGATGCAGTACTTCGAGAAGATCTCGTACTTACGCGTGATGTAGTCGAAAGGCATAAGGAAGTCCTCAACCTTCTCACCGTCGATGAATGCAGACACTGAAGCCACGTAGTCGTCGTTGCTGTGTCCTGTCTTGACTACAGAACCCTCTACAACGATAGAGTTGCCCTTGAACTTGAGTGTGAGCTCGTCGTTGAACTGCTTCTTGAGAACGACCTTGTCAACTGGCTTGAGGCCCTCGAATGACTGCTCGTAGCGAACAGCGTGAGGCTCGTTTGCAGTGAAAGTGAATACGCCGTCCTCGAATGAACCGCCGTTCTTCACTACGATCTCTTTCATAAGCTTGAGGTTCATATCGCAGATAGAGTTGAGGCTGAGGTCTGTGTAAGGGAAAGCCATATCCTCGATCTTGCTGATGCCTCTCTTCCACTCCTCTGGAATCCACTCGTAACCGTTCATAACTCCGAGGATACCTGCTGCAGATGCAGGGTTGCAGTCAGAGTCGTGTCCGCAACGTGTTGAGATGTCCATAGTCTTGAAGAAGTCGCCCTCTCCATAGAGGAGACCGATGACAACGTATGCAGAGTTGATCACAGCGTCGATGTTGAAGCCGTTCCATACGCCCTCAGGACATCCGATGTCCACACCGTGTCTCTGCTCTACCTCGAACCAGCATCTCTTCCAGTCGCCAGGGAACATTTCCCAGTACTTGAGTACGCTCTCGATGCAGTTACGGAACTTGGTGTTCTCAGGAATGGTCTTGAGAGCCTCTCTTACGATGGTAGGGATGTCGTTGCATACATAGGCCATAGAGTACATTGCGCTGATGAATACTCCGCCATACCAGCCGTCGCCGTAGTTCATAATGTGACCGATTCTGTCGCAGATCTCGTTTGATACGTCAGGAAGACCAGGAGTCATCATACCGATGAAGTCAGCTTCGATCTGGAAGTCGATGTCGTCAGCGTGAGGATTATTCATCCAGTGGCCGCACTCAGGAACAGACATACCCTTGAGGATGTTGTATCTTGCAGCCTGGTTCGCGTGCCAGAGCTTGTAGTCATCGTTCGCGAACTTATGAGCGAAGAGCTCAACCGGAGCGTCGATTCCGTGCTCGATCATCACGTCCACGAAAGTGAGGTCCATATAGACGTCATCGTAGAGACCCGGGTCAAGGATGAATGTGTCATAGATGTAGTCATCATACCAAGGAATAGGAATGCCGTCCCAGATAATTCCGCCCTTGTACTTGAACTCAGTAGGACCGCCATAGGTACAGCCGATTGTCTGACCGAACCAGCCACCCTTGATCTTGTCCATCATTGTCGCTTCGTCGATAACAACCTGCTCACCATACTTGATGGTAGAGCAGTTGTTGCAGCACGACGAAAGCATTGCCACCGCAGCGGCGAAGAATACTATAATTTTCCTCATAATTATCTAGCGTAGTAGTAGAACTGGTTGGTGTTTTCCTTCTCGGAATAGTACTGGATGTCGTTGATGCGGAGGAGGTAGTCCTTGTGTGGGTTTCTCCAAACGAGCTTCACTGTGTGGTGGCCCTCAGGCATCTGGTACTTCCAAGATGGCTCGAGCTTGCGGGCAGTGTTCATCATAGGCATAATTGACACTTCCTCGAGCTGACCGTCGATCCAAACCTCGATCTCTGCTACATATGGGTCGTCAAGCTCTGCAAGAGCGAAAGGCTCCGAACCGATGTGACGGATAGCCACCATATGAGCGTATCTTGGAGATACTTCCTTAGTCTTAACGAGGTTACCCCAGATGATGTAGCCGTTACCCTCGAAGTCGAACTCGAACTCCTTGTCCATCCAGCAGTCCCATCTCTCTCTGTAGATAGGGTAGGTGTTGATGAAGTTCTGCTCGAGCGGAAGAACTGTAACAGGCTCCTGTGGGATAACAACGTTGTCACCCTCGATGCATCCACCGTTCTTCTCGATGAGCTGGAGAGCCTGGTTGTATGAGTAGTGAGCACCCTTGTCAAGAGATACTGTAGTACCCTCGAAGTCGAGGTTCCAGATCTCGTCGAGAGGCTTGAGCCAGAACTCAGGGATGTTGTCGTAACCTACCATTACACCGAGTACACCACCTACTGTAGCAGGGTTGCAGTCAGAGTCCTGTCCGCATCTTGTTGAGATGTCTACTGACTTTGTGAAGTCACCCTCACCGTAGAGAAGACCGATAGCGATGAATGCCGCGTTGATCTTTGCGTCGATGTTGAAGTTGAGGAATACACCCTTAGGACATCCTACGTCCTTGTTCCACTTCTTGTTGATCTCCCACCAGCACTCCTTCCAGTCATTAGGATTCTTCTTGTAGCACTTGCGTACGTCGTCGATACACTGGTAGAATGTACTCTCAGCAGGGATAGCCTCGAGAGCGAGGTCAACCACTTCCTGTGGATCGTTTGTCTTGAACGCTGCAGAGTAGAGGGCTCCAGCGAATACACCGCCGTAGAAACCGTCACCGCTGTTCATAATGTGACCGACCTTGTCTGCGATGCGTACTGCCTCAGGAATCATAGCAGGAGCCATAAGACCGATGAAGTCAGCCTCGATCTGGAAGTCGAGGTCATCAGCGTGAGGGTTGTTGATCCAGTGGCCTGACATAGGAGGCATAATTCCGCGACGGATGTTGTAGCGACCAGCCTGGTTTGCGTGAGCAAGGTGGTAGTCAGCGTAAGCGAAGCGGAGTGCGAGTGAATCCTGTGAACAGTCGAGACCGAGCTCCTCGAATGCCTCTACGAAAGTAAGGTCGTTGTAGATGTCATCGAAAAGACCTGGCTTCTTCTTCCACCAGTACATTACATAACCGTCTCCCCAAGGAATAGTCTGATAGTCCTGGATAGTAGTTCCTCTGAACTTGAACTCGGTCGGAGCACCGTAAACCACTCCGATAGTCTGACCTGCCCATCCTCCCTTGATCTTGTTGAGGAGCTCGGCCTTGGTCATTGTAACCTCTGTAGGCTGCTCAGCCTGCTGGCCGCACGAAACGAGGGCCAGCAATGCTGCAGCGAGAATAAGTATCTTCTTCATTATTGGTCTGTTTATTAGAATGCCTCGTATACCTGAACCTCAGATACTGATACGAAAGCAGCTACGTTCTTAGTGTACTTGTTGTAGTGGATGAGGATGCAGTTTTCACCGATCACTCTGATTGCAGTAGTCTCGACTGGCTCGAACTCGAATACGAACTCAGCGAAGTGAGGCTGGATGAATACAGCGTCGCTCTCTGGGAGGGCTGGTGTAACTGTTGCCTCGATAGGCTGCCAGTTGCCCTCTGCATCGAGGTACTCTACGTGCATATTAGAATACCATCCGCCGTACTCCTCAAGACATCCGTAGTGGAATGCCACCATATTAGTCTTGATAGGCTGCTCCCATCTGTAACCGAAGTAGTCGCTCTTAGGAGCGTTTGACTTCTCAGTCACTGTAGCGAATACAGAGTGTGGGCCCTTGATGATACCGTCGTTGATATCCTCTACGCTCTCAGTGTAGTAATCCATTGAGTTTGTAGTCCAGCAAGAGTCGATGATGTCGAGGCGGCTAACCTTAGAGAGTGAGATGATCTCGAGGCTCTCCTTAGAGATGTTGCGTCCTCTTACAACGAGGTCGAAGTCCTTCTCGATAGTCTGCTTGCCGTTGCTGAGGCTGAGGGTGATAGGGTAGTGGCCAGCCTTAGTAGTTGTACCGGTGAGCTTACCCTTCTTGAATGTAAGACCCTCAGGGAGGTCACCCTTGACGAGCTTCCAGTCATAGTTCTTGTTTGTAACTGCGTAGAACTCGTACTCTACAGGCTCGCCTGCGATGATGCGTGGATTAGGACCTACAGCGAACTCGAGCGGGTAGTTGTACTTCGCATCTGTGTTGATGATGAACCACTTCTCGCCGTCGCGCTCCTCTACACGTCCGCCGTTCTCGAGGATGATTCTCTCTGCCATAACGACTGTTCTGTCGATGATGTCCTCGATAGATGCGTCTGGAAGGTCGTGACGGGTCACGTTGATGTAACGGTCGTTGAAGTGCTTCTCCCAGTGTGCGAATGGCTTAGAGTACTCCTCTGGAATTGACTTGAGGCCGTACATAGTTCCGAGGATACCGCATACTGTTGCAGTCTGGTTGTCGCAGTCGAAGCCGAGTGCACATCCGATCTCGAGAGTCTTGGCCATATCGCCGTCACCGTAAAGCATAGAGAGGATACCCATAGCTCCGTTGAGAGCAGCGTTCCAGATAGTCTTCGAGAATGTGTCCTCGTTGTGCCAGTACTTCTGTGAAATCACCTGACGTGCGTCATACCAGTCGTCAGGGTTTGCGTCGTAAAGTGCGAGACACTCTCTTACGATATCCTTGTAGCGGTCACCCTCTGGAAGGAACTCGATAGAACCCTCGATGAGCTTGCGCATATCAGTCTCGAAGAAAGCGTTTGCGTACATTGTACCGTAAACTACAGTAGGAGAAACTGCCCAAGAGTCAGAAGTGATGCGTGCTGCCCAGTCAGAAATGCCTGCTGCGTACTCTGCCATACCTGGAGCTGTGAACGCCCAGATCTCGTTGATGAGCTGTGGGTCGATCTGGAACCAGTGTGGGTTCACGTTGATATCACCTGTGAATGGAGGAGTGAGACCATAGTGCATAAGACCGAGGGTAGCACGGTTTGCGAGCCATACTCTGTCGCGGATGTGGTACATCCAACCCTCACGGATCTGTGCGTATGTAGGCTGAGTACCGAACTTCTCCATAAGAGTGAGGTACATATACTCAACGTCAGTGTCGTCGTCAGAGAATGCTCCGTCAACGTCCACCATCTTCTTGAAGCCCTTCTCCCAAGTGAAAGGACCTGAACCTGGCTCATCTACGAAGTCGTTCTCATACTCGAGACCGTAGATGTTACCTACCATCTGGCCGAGCCAAGCTCCGGCGATCTTATCTCTGAGCTCTGTCTCTGAGATAGCCTTCTCAGCCTTGGTACCGCAAGATACCAAAGCTGCAAGGGCTGCAAATATTACAATAAGTTTTTTCATTATGTATGTTGTTTGTTTTTATTTGTATCCTTCGTTCTGAACGAGATTAGGGTTCGCATTGAGGATCTCGCTAGGGATAGGGAGGAGCAATGCATAGTCAGGAGTTCTGTTTGCCTTTGCCCACCAGGTGTTCTGGTATGTGCCGAAGCGGATCATATCCTGTCTTCTCCATCCCTCGAGAGCCATCTCGTGACCTCTCTCGAGATAAAGCTTGTCGAGATCCCAGCTTGTGATCTCCTCGAGTCCTGCTCTTTCGCGGATCTTCTTGAGACCGTCGAGTGCAACACCGTCGAGAGACTTGCCGTCTCTGAGGAGAGCCTCAGCGTAGAGGAGGATGACGTCAGCATAGCGGAAGACGAAGATATCGTTCTCCATACTGATCTTGTAGCTTGTAAGAAGGCCGTCTGTCTGGTACTCCCACTTGTGGAGGAATGCACCCTCGAGCTCTGTTCTTCCGTTGACGAAGTCCTCCTCAGGGAAGATAGGGTCGATGATGTATGGAACAGGATCCTTGGCGCCCTTGATAGACACTGTCATCTCTCTTCCTTCCTTGTCGTACATCTGGCCGAAGAGGTATGTGTCAGTAAGACGAGTGTCGCCTTCCTCATAAGTCTGGATGAAGTCAGGCTGTCCTACATAACCGTACCAGCCGTCTCCGATGCTGTACTTCTTCTTCGCGATGCTTGCAGAGAGTGTGAGTGCAAAGAGGCAGAACGCGTTGTCGCTGCTCTCGATGTACTGTGTGCTGTAAGGGATTGCGAAGATAGCCTCAGGAGAAGTCTCGTTATGTACGATGAAGTTGTCCTTGTAGTTCTCTGCGAGAGCGTATGTGCCGCTTTCGATCACCGCCTTTGCAGCAGCTGCAGCCTTGTCGTACTGAGCAGGCTGGCCCCATACAGGAGCGTTGATGTAGAGCTTTGCAAGGAGAGTGTTTGCCACACCCTTGGTCATACGGCCGTAATAGTTGGTCTCGCGGCTGTCAGCAAGGTTCTCGATGTTCTCGAGTACCTCCTGCTCGATCCATCCGAAGAGGAACGATCTGTCCTTTGGCTTAGGATAGCTTGTGTCGAGCTTGTCGATGCAGAAAGGAACGTTGTCGTATCCGTCTGCGGCGATGTAGTAGAAGAATGCACGGAGAACTCTGATCTCTGAAAGCACTCTTGCTCTACCGTCGAACTCGAACTTTGAATTTTCGAGAGAGTAGATGACGTCGTTGCAGGCTGCGATACCGTCGAAGATGAAGTCCCAAGTCATAAGGTTGAGCTTGCTGGCTGTCGGTATGCGGTGCTCCTGGAGCTCCTTGTAACGTCCGTTGTCGTTCCACGCACCCTCCGGGTTGATAGGGGCGCAGGCCTCATCTCCGAGAAGCATATCCATTGTGAGCCAGCTCTGCTCCGAACCCCAGTTCTGGAGTGAAGTGTAGGCGCGGCCAGCATAGATGGCTACCTGCTCCTCAGATGTAAAGAAGTTGTCCTGGGAAATGTATGAATACACTTCCTCGTCAAGATTGGTGCACGATACAGCCATTCCAAAGGCTAAGGCACTCAAAATGTATAAGTATATATTTTTCATAACTCAGTTCCTTAGAATGTCAATGTTGCACCGAATGTGAATGTTCTTGTACGTGGGTAGTAGCTTGTACCCTCGATACCAGGAGCGATGCCTGAAAGGCTGACCTCAGGGTCTACTCCGGTGTATCCTGTCAGACAGAAGATGTTCTGTGCTGTGAGGTAGAGACGTACCTTCTTGAGATACTCGTTCTTGAGCTTGAGATCGTATGATACCGAGATGTTGTCAAGCTTGAGGAATGATGCATCCTCGATGTACTTGGTAGAGTACTTCACCTCCTTGCCCTTGAAGCTGGTGTCGTTGAGCCAGCTTGCGAGAATGTTGGTCTGTCCGAGGTTTGAAGTGTTCTCGTAGAGAGCTCTGTAAGTGTTGAAGATCTTTCCGCCTGCCTGGCCTCTGAATGTGGCGCTTACGCCGAACTTCCAGATCTTGAAGCTGTTGCTCCATCCGAATGTAAGGATAGGGTAAGCAGAACCTACCTTCTTCCAGTCCTCTTCCTTGACCTTACCTGTGAGCTGGCTTGCACCTTCGAGAGTGTCCTCGCCCTTCTTGTTCACACCTGTCCAGATAGGAGCATAGAATGTTCCGAGGCTCTGGCCCTCGATGAGTCTCTGCGAGTATGCACCGATAGGAGTTGACATATAACCTACCTTGTACTCACCTGCGGTGAACTCCTCGTTGGTGAAGCTGATGAGCTTGTTGGTGTTGTTGGCGAGGGTGAGGGTAGTGTTCCACTCGAAGTTCTCCTTCTGTACAGGAACACCGAACAATGTGAGCTCGATACCCTGGTTGCAGATAGAACCTACGTTAGTGAACATCTTGCTGTAGTCATATGGTGGAACAGGCACTGTGTAGTTGTAGAGAAGGTTTGTAGTGAGTCGGTAGTAGTAGTCGAGTGTACCTCCGAATCTGTTTCCGAAGAATGCGAAGTCGACACCCACGTTGAACTCGTTCTTTCTCTCCCAAGCAAGGTTCGGGTTAGGGTTGCTTGCAGGAGCATATGATGTAACCCACTTGCCGTCATAGTAATAGTAGCTGAACGGATCCATAAGGAGGAGCGACTTGTAGCTTGAGAAGTCCTGGTTGCCGGTAACACCGAAACCTGCTCTGAGCTTGAGGTCGCTGAGGTTTGCAGCATCCTCGAACCAGCTCTCCTTGTTGATGCGCCATCCGAGGCTGACAGCAGGGAACCAACCCCACTTGTTCGCAGCACCGAACTTGCTTGAACCGTCACGACGGAGTGATACCGAAGCAAGGTACTTTTCGTCATAGTTGTACATCACACGGCCGAAGAATGCGATGTAGCGGCTCATACTTCTGTAAGAACTCATTGATGCGAGACCCTCCTGAAGAGCGGCACCTGCACCGATGTTGTCAGTCTTGAACTGGTCGAAGTCAAAGCCGTAGTTCTCCATTGAAGCGCTGCGTGAGTTTGTCTCCTGGAATGTATAACCGAGGATACCCTGTACAGAGTGCTTTCCGAATGTGTTCGAATACTGGAGAGTACTCTCGTACTGTACGTCGCTTGAGTAAGAGTTCGAGATGTAAGCCACACCCTTCTGTCCGAGAGCGCTAGGGTAGTACTTTGTAAGGTACTCTCTTGACTCGTATCTCTCGTTTCCGTAGCTGATGAAGTTGTCCCACTTCAAGCCCTTGATAGGAAGGATGTTGAGGGTTGCCCTGATGCTTCCCTGGAAGTTGTCCACATCGTTGTATGCCTCTTTCTCGTTGAGCATAGCGACTGGGTTGTAGTAATCCATCGCGTCGATTGTGAAGTATCCGCCTGCGTCAGTGTTTGTCTCGTCGTAGATAGGCTCGGTCGGGTTACGAAGGAAAGCCTGACGGAATGCGCTGTAGTTCGCAGGAGTATACTTTCTCTTTGTGTAAGCGAGGTTGTAGTCGAGTGTGAGCCATCCCTGGACTGCCTCCTGGTGGAGGTTGGTCTTGAGGAGGTACTTCTCAGAGTCGTTGCCCTTCTGAAGACCCTGGTTCTGCTCTACGTTGAGAACGGTTCTGTGTGAGAACTTCTCTGAACCGCCGGCGATAGCGAGCGAGTGCTTGTGGCTGACAGGAGTGCGGGTGATAGCCTCAAACCAGTCAGTGTCAGCACCATAGAGTGAACCTGAAGCTGTAGGACGGAACTCGTTGATCACGTCAGTGTACTGCTGTGCGTTGAGTGGAGTAGCACGTGCGGCAACAGTCTGAACCGATACCTGTCCGTCATACTCTACTGATGTAGTACCGCTCTTTGCGCGCTTTGTAGTGATGATGATCACACCGTTTGTACCGCGTGTACCGTAGATCGCAGCTGCAGAACCGTCCTTGAGTACGTCGATAGACTCGACCTCCTGGAAGTTGATGGTTCTCATATCGGCTCCTGCAACACCATCGATGATGATGAGAGGACCCTGGCCAGCCACGAGAGTGTTGGTACCACGGAGCATAATCTCGAAAGATGCGTTAGGGTCACCTCCGTCAGGGTTGGTCACTGTAAGACCTGCAACCTTACCCTGGAGCATACCTGCAGGTGATGTGAATGAACCCTTGTCGAAGTCGTCAGCCTTGAGGCTTACAACCGATCCTGTCACCTCTTTCTTTGTAGTCTTTCCGTAACCGATGGCAACAGCCTCGTCGAGGACTGTGTTTGCCGACAACGGAAGTACGACAGCGAGGTTCTGCTGTCCTGCTGCGTTGAAGGTGTAGTCGTCATATCCGAGATATGAAACGACCACAGCTTCGCCGTCTTTTGCCCCGATGGAGAACGAACCGTCGATGTCAGTCAGGGCATAGCTGCCTGAAGCTGTCACGAGGGTCGCTCCTGTGAGGATCTCGCCATCGCTGCCGGAAACCTTACCGGTAACGGTCTTGGTCTGTGCGTTGGCTGCGAGAGCTGCTGCACAGGCAACAAGGACGAGAATGAATTTTCTTATATTCTGCATAGGTTGTTCTGTTAGTTACCTGAAATGATGATGCATCCGAGACCTGCAAGGAAGAAGAGGAACATAAGGCCGAGGAGACCGTATACGTTCTTGTTTGCTCCCTTGAACTCCTTCCAGATGAATACTCCCCAGATCGCTGCGATCATAGGTGCACCCTGTCCGAGAGCGTAAGAGATCGCTGCACCTGCCTTACCTGAAGCGATGTAGCTGAATGCAGTACCGAGGCACCAGATAGAACCGCCGAGGATACCTACGAGGTGAGTCTTGAAGTTACCCTTGAAGTACTCCTTGTATGATACAGGCTCGCCTACGAAAGGACGCTTCATCACGAATGTGTTGAATACGAAGTTGCTGATGAGCACACCGAGTGAGAAGATGAAGATGGCTGTATAAGGAGTCGCCTTGCCTGCTGCAGGGGCTGCAAAGTTCTCGAGGTCCATAGCTGCTGCTACGAATCTGTAGAAGAATGCCATAAGTGTACCTGCTACAGCTGCGAGGATGATGCCCTTCTTGCCGTTCTTCTTCTGCTCTGCGTCTGCCTGCTGAGCCTTGCCTGAAGCGATGCCGTTGCAGATGATCGCGATAACGATGAGGGCAACGCCGAGGAAGAGGAACTTAGGGTCGCCGCTAGGTGCGCCGATATAGTTGATCACTGTTCCGAGAACGAGTGAGATACCTACTCCGAGAGGGAAGGCTACTGCCATACCTGCGATAGATGTAGATGCCGAAAGGAGAATGTTTGAAGCGTTGAAGATGATACCGCCGAGGATGATGCTTCCAACGTTCTTGAGGCTCACCTGTGCGATGTCCTCAACGAATGGACGTCCTTCTGTACCGAAGCTTCCCATAGTGAAGCATACGAGGAGTGCGAAGAGGACCATACCGATAACGTAGTCCCAGTAGAAGAGCTCGTATCTCCAGTTCTTTGCTGCGAGTTTCTGAGTGTTGCCCCAAGAACCCCAGCACATCATAGTAATGAAGCAGAATACTACTGCCAGAAGGTAGCTGTTGATGATAAACATAGCTGTTAGTATTTTTGGTTAGTTTATATTAAAGGATAATGTCTTTTCTGTATGGGATTGAGTCCTGAGCACCTCTCTTCTGTACTGTAAGAGCTGAAGATGCTGTTGCGAACTGAGCTGCCTCGATGATGTCCTTGCCCTCTGAGAGTGCAACGCAGAGACCTCCGCAGTATGTGTCGCCGGCTGCTGTAGTGTCCACAGCGTTGACTTTCTTTGAAGGAACGAATGTAGCCTTGCCCTCGTGGTAAACCATAGAGCCCTTCGAGCCCATAGTCACGATCACGTCCTGAACGCCCTTGCCTCTGAGTGCCTCTACTGCCTTTGCCGCACCTTCCTCGTCTCTTGCCTCGATGCCTGTCATAAGGGCGATCTCGGTCTGGTTAGGGATGATGAGTGAAAGGTACTGGTAGATCTCCTCCGGAAGATCGCACGCCGGAGCCGGATTGAGGACTACGTAAACGCCTGCCTCGTGTCCGATCTTTGCTGCTCTTACCACTGCCTCTACAGGAATTTCGAGCTGGAGGAGGAGGATTGAAGCCTCTTCGATCTCCTTTCTGTGTGACTCGATGTCCTCTACAGTGATGTCGCCGTTTGCGCCTGAAGCTACAACGATGCAGTTTTCTGCCTGAGTGTCAACAGAGATGAGTGCTACTCCTGAAGGCTCGTCCGAGAACATCACGTTTGATGTGTCCATTCCTTCCTTCTGATACTCCTTGAGAGAGTTCTCTCCGAAGATGTCTCTGCCGATCTTGCAGATGAATGAAACGTTGCCTCCGAGTCTCTGTGCGGCTACAGCCTGATTGGCTCCTTTTCCGCCCTGACCCATAGCGAATTTTCCTCCGAGAACTGTCTCGCCAGGAACCGGTAGTCTGTCGGCTACCACGGTCATATCGGTATTGCTGCTACCAATGACCAGAATCTTCTTGTCGCTCATAAAATATAAGTTGTTAGTTGTTAGCGAGTTATAGTAGTTGCGTAAATGGGTGCACAACAAAATTGCGCAAGAATTTTGCGCATTTTGTGCATCCGTTTGCGCAATCGTTTGCGCTTTATATGGTGCAAAAATAGTTTTTTGCCTTCAAAATCAAAAAATTATTTCGTTTTTTTTCCATAAATTACTACTTTCGCTAACTCTTACGAGACCCCAGCAATTATGAAGAAGGATACCCTGCTTTCAATATCCGAAAAGACCGGTTTTTCCATATCCACCGTGTCGCGAGTCCTTTCCGGAAAAGGCCCGCAATACAGGATATGCCAGAAGACCATTGATTACATCACGGAAGTGGCGCAATCCTGCAACTATATGCCCAATCTGATTGCCCAGAGTCTCAGGACAAACAAGACCAACACCATCGGTCTTACGGTTCCCAACATCGACAACCCCTTCTTCTCTACGCTCGCGGCGGTAATCATCAACCAGACGAAGCGCCTCGGCTACAATATCCTTCTGACGGATACGATGGAGAACGAAGAGAACGAGGTCCAGGCCATAAATTCCTATGTCTCCAGAAGTGTGGACGGCATCATTGCGGTACCGGTAGGCTCCGCTCCCGACTATCTCGAGACGGTAGCCAGAAACATTCCGCTCATCCTGATAGACAGATATTTCGACAATACGTCTCTGCCCTATGTATGCACCGACAACTATTCGGGAGGATATATGGCGGCAGAGCATCTTGTAAACAAGGGGTACAGGAATCTGATGGCAATCCAGGGAGTGCCGACCTCAATGCCTAACAAGGAGAGGCACAGGGGATTCGCCCAGGCCGTCGCAGATTATGCGGAACGAGGAGTGCGCGCGAGGGTCGCCGGAGATTCCTTTTCTGTGGACAACGGCTACAGGGAGGCGGTGGCGGCGCTGACATCCGAGGATAAGCCAGATGCGATATTCGTCTTCAGTACGACTATACTTCTGGGTGTCATCAAGGCCGCAAAGGAACTGCAGTTGAGGATACCGGAGGACGTGGCTGTGATCTCGTTCGACAACAACCGTTTCCTTGATTACATCGATCCTGCGATCACCCGTGTGGAGCAGCCTGTGAACACCATCGGCAAACTGGCCACCGACAACATCGTCAGGATGATCGAGAAGGGAGACGACAAGGCCATAATCACGCCTCAGATACTTGTGCGTCCGGCCTTGATTGAAGGTAGAAGCTGTTAAAGTAATAATATATGAGCAATAAGATGAAAAGCGAATTTGTGAGCGGCGTCAAGAATCTTTCCGATGCCCGGATCAGGGAGGTGATGCTTAAGGTGGCTCCCAATCCTGTGGCCTGCGTAAACTGGCCTGAAGAATTCCCATATGCTCCTGCAGTGAGCGTTCGCGTGGCCAATTCTGAGGATGCCCTGGTGCTTATGTTCGAAGTGGAAGAGAATCACGTAAAGGCTGTGGCGATGGAAAACAACGGCAATGTCTGGGAGGACAGCTGCGTTGAGTTCTTCGTTGCGGATCCTTCAGGTGAGGGATACTATAATTTCGAGGTGAATTGCGTGGGTACTCCTCTCGCTTCAAAGCGCAAGTCAAGGACTGAGGCCGTGCATTTCACGGATGAGCAGCTTGCCCAGATGCGTGTGTTCGGTTCTCTTGAGCACAAGCCTGTAGATATGAGAGGCGAGGGCCTCAAGTGGTGGCTTGTGGAGGTGATTCCGTTCTCGCTCATCGGTCTCGAGGGCCCAGGCAGGACAATCAGAGCCAACTTCTACAAATGCGGTGACAACTGCGACACCACTCATTTCCTGAGCTGGTCTCCAATCGGCCTTCCGGCTCCGGACTTCCATTGTCCGGCCTTCTTCGGTGAAGTCGAACTGTAATGATGAATATATATTAAAAGTAAAGACAAGATATGAAAAAAGTATTGGTAATCGGTGGCGGTGGACGTGAGCACGCGATCGTGGATGCTCTCAGCCGCTCTCCACAAGTAGGAAAGATTTATTGCGCACCGGGCAATGCCGGTATCTCGGCACAGGCTGAGTGCGTCGCAATCAAGGACACGGATGTAGAGGGCCTCAAGGCCTTCGCCCTTGAGAACGGCATCGACCTCGCGGTTGTAGGACCAGAGGTGTCACTTGCTGCCGGCGTTGTGGATGCGTTCAAGGAGGCTGGCCTCAGGATTTTCGGCCCTTCAAAGGCTGCTGCAACAATCGAGGCGAGCAAGGATTTCGCAAAGCAGCTTATGGCAAAGTACGAAATCCCTACTGCAGCATTCGAGACATTCGAGGACTATGATGCGGCATTGGAGTATGTGAAGAAGGGTTCGCTCCCGGTGGTTCTGAAGTATGACGGTCTTGCTGCCGGCAAGGGTGTTGTGATTCCGGAGACACTCGAGGAGGCAGAGGAGACTCTCAAGGATATGCTTCTCGACGACAAGTTCGGAAAGGGCAAGGTCGTGGTTGAGGAGTTCCTTACAGGTCCAGAGTTCTCGTTTATGTGCTTCGTTGACGGTCTTGATGTATATCCTATGACACTTTCACAGGACCACAAGCGTGCATATGAGGGCGACAAGGGTCCTAACACAGGCGGTATGGGCGCATATTCACCTGTTCCTATCATCACTGACGAGGATCTCGAGTTCTCTCTCGAGAAGGTTATGAAGCCTACAGCAGCAGCTATGGTTGCAGAGGGCTGTCCGTTCACAGGCGTTCTCTACGGCGGTCTTATGAAGACTCCTCAGGGACCTAAGGTGATCGAGTTCAACTGCCGTTTCGGCGATCCTGAGACAGAGGTGGTTCTTCCTCGTCTCGAGACAGACATCTACGACATCTTCTCGGCAGTTGCAGACCACACCCAGATGCCTGACATCAAGTGGGCAGAGGCTGTGACTATGGGCTTCGTGATGGCTTCGAAGGGCTATCCTGGCGATTATGAGAAGGGTTATGAGATCAAGTTCCCTGAGAACCTTGACGTAAGAGTTTACCATATGGGAACATCCCTCAAGGACGGCAAGTACTACACATCTGGCGGACGCGTCCTTATGGTAGTGGGCTTCGGTGCGGACCTCCAGGAGGCGCACGACAAGGCTCTTGCTGCAGTCGAATCGATCGAATGTGAAAATCTGTTCTATCGTAGAGATATAGGTTGGAGAGTTCTGTAATGGCAAAGATTATATCAGGAAAAGACCTTTCAGCCCAGCTGAAAGACGAAATGAAGGCACAGGTTGCTGCATTTCCGGAAACATACGGCCGAGTGCCCCATCTTGTGGTGATTCTCGTAGGTGAGGATCCGGGCAGTGTGTCATATGTGACAGGAAAGGCCAAGGCTTCCGAGTATGTGGGCATCAGGAACACTACAATCAGAAAGCCGGACACAATCTCAGAGGCTGAACTCCTCGGCCTTATCGAGGAACTCAACGCTGACGACACAGTGGACGGAATCCTCGTTCAGCTTCCACTTCCAAAGCATATCAGCGAGGACAAGGTGATCGCAACCATCGCAAAGGAGAAGGATGTTGACGGCTTCCATCCTCTCAATGTTGCAGCCCTCTGGCAGAAGCAGGACTGCGTCCTTCCTTGCACACCTAAGGGTATCATCAAGATGCTCAAGGTTGCTGGAGTGGAGATCAAGGGCAAGCGTGCAGTCGTTATCGGCCGAAGCAATATCGTGGGCCTTCCTGTGGCGAAGCTTCTCCTTGACGAGAACGCTACAGTGACCATCACACACAGCCGCACGGCAGACCTCGCTGAGGAAACCCGCAAGGCTGAGATCCTCGTGGTAGCCATCGGACGTCCTAAGTTCGTGACTGCGGATATGGTGTCCGAGGGAACCGTGGTGATCGACGTGGGAGTGAACCGCGATCCTGAGACAGGCAAACTCTGCGGTGATGTCGACTATGCTGCTGTAGAGCCTAAGGCATCTGTGATCACTCCTGTTCCGGGAGGTGTAGGTCCTATGACCATCACTTGCCTTATGGAAAACACCATCGAGTGCTTCCTCAGGAAGATGAACTAGCATATACTACTAACATTAATACTAACAACTAATTTCTACCGTATGAGAAAATATCTGACTATGGTGGTGCTGCTACTTATGAGTATGGCAGTCTATGCTCAGCAGCATTCTGTAAAGGGTACGGTGGTTGACCAGAACGGTTATCCGGTAATCGGAATGACAGTTGTGGAAAAGGGTACCCAGAATGGTGCCACCACCGACATTGATGGTAACTGGCAACTGAGTGTCAGCTCGGGTAATGCGACACTCGAGTTTGCTGCTCTTGGCTATGTGACTGTTACTGAGAACGTAAACAATCGTGCAGTAATCAACGTTACAGCTCAGGATGACGCGATTATGCTCGACGCTGTCGTTGCCATCGGTTATGGTACAGTCCGCAAGAAGGACCTCACCACAGCCGTTTCTACAGTTTCAAACGAGGATATGAAGCTCCGTCCTGTGACAGAGGCTTCAGGATTCATCCAGGGTAAGGTTGCCGGTGTCACCGTGCAGCAGACAAGCGGTCAGCCAGGTAGCGGTATGACAATCCGCGTACGTGGTGCTTCTTCTATCGCATCTTCAAACGATCCTCTTTATGTTGTGGACGGCGTTCCTGTAGGTACAGGTAGCTATGCTATCGCTTACCTCTCTCCACAGGACATCGAGTCTATGCAGATCCTCAAGGATGCTTCTTCTGCTGCGATCTACGGATCACGTGCTGCGAACGGTGTCGTTCTCATCACTACCAAGAGCGGAAAGAAGAGCAAGGGCCCTCAGGTGAATTTCAGTGCATATGTGGGTCTTCAGAACGTGAAGAGATCTTACGAGGTCCTCAACGTGGATCAGTACCGCGAACTTATGTCTGAGATCAAGGGCGCTCCTGTCGTTCCGGAAGGAGTTACAGATCAGACAGACTGGTTTGCCGAGACATACAAGACAGGTGTGAACCAGAACTATCAGCTCTCTGTTTCAAACGCAACTGACAAGATGAAGTACTATGTCGGAGTCGGTTATTCTGATGAGGACGGTGTGCTCGCTTCTACATACAACAAGCGTCTGAACACCAAGATGAACGTGGAGACAGAGCTTTACAAGTGGCTCACAGTAGGTACAAACCTCGCATACTCTCACTATAAGAGCAACGGTATGATCTCCGGTACAGGTTCAGGTCGTGCAGGTGTCGTTCTTTCTGTAATCAACACTCCTACCTATGCAAAGGTTTGGGACGAGAACAACCCTAAGCACTATTGGACTCAGTTCTACGGAGCCAACGTAAGCACACCTGCAGAGAACCTTGCAAGAACAGAGAACAACTACACTCAGACTGACCGTCTCCTCCTTACAGGATACGCACAGATCAACTTCACAAAGGATCTCTACTTCAAGTCTACAGTGTCTATGGACCGCAGATGGGTTCACAGCTACTCTTTCCTTGATCCTGTTTCTACTTCCTACGGTCGTGACACCATCCACGGCAGCGCTTCTTCAGAGAGAAGTGACGATATGAGAATGGTTTACGACAATATCCTCACTTACCACCACACTTGGGATGCAAAGCACAACTTCGAGGTTATGGCAGGTACTTCCGCTACAACTTCAAGATGGGAGAACCTCTGGGGCGAGAGAACATATTTCTCTGAGGAGAACTATGAGGCCATCTTCGGTCTCAACGGCGGTAACAAGGCAGGCATACGCGGAAACTCGCAGGGCCTTTCAAAGTGGGCCATTATGTCTTACCTCGCACGTGCTTCATACAACTATGACAGCAAGTACTACCTCACAGTGAACTTCCGTGCGGACGGTTCTTCAAAGCTTGCTCCTGGCAACCGTTGGGGTTACTTCCCTTCAGCTTCGGTGGCTTGGCGTATCTCAGGCGAGGACTTTATGAAGGACATCACCTGGATCGACGACCTCAAGATCCGTGCAGGTTGGGGACAGCAGGGTAACCAGTCAGGTCTCGGCGACTATGCCTGGGTACAGCAGTACGGTACAAACTACTACGACTGGACAGTATGTGCTGAGTGCAACAAGAACGATCCAGAGAAGGTGAAGTGGCCTACAGCAACTCCTACAGTCGGTGGAAGAACAAACATCGGTAACAAGGAACTCACTTGGGAGACAACTACACAGACAAACGTCGGTATCGACTGGTCTATGTTCAACGGACGTCTCAACGTCACAATGGACGGATACTACAAGTACACTAAGGACCTCCTTATGTACGTGCCTCTCCCTGATCCTAATCCGGATATCTACAGAAACGAGGGTGAGATGTCCAACTGGGGTCTCGAGCTTGCAGTAAACTCTGTGAACTTCGACAGAAAGGACTTCACCTGGACAACTGACTTCAACATCTCTATGAACCGCAACCGTCTCGAGAAGCTCACCTTCAAGCAGGTGTACTACTACTCTCAGACTTCAGAACTCTTCAGCGACTACTGCGTAAGAATGACTCCTGGCGAGTCACTTTCGAAGTTCTGGGGTTATACAGCTCTCGGTGTGGATCCGGAGACAGGTATGATCATCTACGAGGACTACAACAACGACGGAAAGATCTCTAATGCCGACAAGCATTACATCGGTAACGCCAATCCTCTCTTCACTGCAGGTATGACCAATACCCTCACTTGGAAGGGACTCAGCCTCAGCATTCTGATGACATCATCTGTAGGAAACGACATCTACAACGCTTCCAAGATCGATATGGTAGGTATGATGGACGGAAAGAACCAGATCACTGACGTTCTCAGACGTTGGAGAATCCCTGGTCAGATTACAGACATCCCTAAGTCAGGAGAAGTGGAGAACCTCAAGACATCTACAAGATGGCTCGAGGACGGTTCTTACCTCAAGATCAAGAACATCACTCTTTCTTACAACATTACACACCCGGCTCTCAAGAAGGCTAACATCGCACGTATCCAGCCATATGTGACTTTGGACAATATGATCACCTTCACAAAGTATTCAGGATATGACCCTGAGATGAGCCAGTATTCAAGTGCAACGAATATGGGTATCGACTGGGGTACTTACCCTTGCGTGAGGAGTGTTGTATTCGGTGTAAACGTAGATTTCTAAAAGAACGGATATGAAAAGATTATATAGCATATTTATGATGTTTTCTCTCGTCGCTCTTGTCTCTTGCGATCTCGATCTTTTTCCGGAGACAGGCTACAACGAGGGCAATGTCGAGGTAAATGAGTCGACAGAGTCCCAGTACAATACGAGAGAGGAAATGCTTGGTCTCAGAAACAAGATCTACAGTGACTGGACCAAGGGAATCCAGGAGTATGGATACCAGGACTTCCTTATCTATACTGAATGCCGTGCGGACAACGCATATTGCGGTACAAACACTGCCGAGATTATGCAGATCGAGGCAAACAAGCAGGATGGTGAGAACGTAAACGTGACACGTGACTGGGGATACTACCTTTCACAGATGAGCAACGCAAACGAAATCATCTGCAACGTCGACAGCATCCTCGTGAAGGATCCTGAAATGACTCAGGAAGATGCTGACAGATGGAGCGCCGAGGCAAGATGCTGGAAGGCTTGGGCACTTTTCCAGATGTCACGTCTTTGGGGTCCGGTGCCTGTAGTGAACACTATTCCGCCAGCTATCACTTCTGAGAACATCGAGGATGTATACTATGAGTACTTCCCGCCTCAGCAGCCGCTTGACGTAGTTTACTCTCAGCTCGTTGAAGACCTTACATTCGCTATCGAGCACGCTCCTGACGTGACAGACGACAAGTTCGTGTTCACAAAGGGATTCGCAAAGGGTCTCCTCGCACGTATCTACGCTGAAGAGGCTATCCGCGACTGGAACAAGGTTGCCGAGCTCTGTACTTCAGTAGAGAACGACTACGGCTACCAGCTCTGCGAGAACTACGGTGATATGTGGGCTTACACAGAGGCTGACGCTGTCCGCAATACCAAGGAGTCTATCTTCGAGGTTCAGTGGACCAACAAGTCTGCAGGAAACTGGGTGTATATGATGTTCCACAGAAATGCATATGACAATATGGCCAACTTCAGCTGGGCAAAGTGGGTGACTCCTTCAAGAGACCTCATCGAGGCTTACCAGGCTGAGGGCGACACAGAGCGTTTCAACACTTCAATCATCATCGACCAGTGCGCTTGGCAGAACTACTATCCTGGTGACGAGTATGCGTTCAACCACAAGGTTCCTACCAACGTATCAAGCATCATCGTGATGCGTCTCGGTGAGATTATGCTTCTCCACGCTGAGGCACTCGCTTGCACAGGCGACCTCGAAGGTGCAAGAGCTCTCGTGAACAAGATCCGTAAGAGAGCCAAGATTGCCGAGTACAAGACTCCTTTCACATCTCAGGAGGACGCCATCGACAAGATCCTCAAGGAGCGCCGTCTCGAGCTTGCTTTCGAGGGACACCGCTTCTTCGACCTCGTACGTCACGGTCTTGACAGAGCAAAGGCGGTTCACGATGCAATGCCTCAGAAGGACATCTACTGGCAGGACAGACTTCCTCTTACTCAGGAGACTATCCTTATGCCTGTTCCACAGGGTGCATTGGATGACAACCCTACACTCGTACAGAACCCTGGTTATTAATAGACAATGCTTATGAAGATATCAAAGATATTTCTTACAGGTGTCCTGGCTTGTATGTGTGCCTGCAACTGCACTACAGAAAAGCCGGACAACGGCGGCACCGACACACCGGATCCTAAGCCGGAGGTGGTGAAGAAGGATGTCGTTGCTTATGTTACGACAGAGGACAGCCGCAAGCAGTTCGAGATGTCGACATTCAAGTTCGGCAAGCCGGGAAGTATGTCTCCGAGTCAGGTTATGTATGACAAGACTGCTCTTTCAGAGACGACTGTAGACGGTTTCGGTCTCGCTGTGACTACAGCAGCCGCATACAACCTTATGCAGATGACTCAGTCTGACAGGACTGCTTTCCTCGAGGAGACTTTCTCACGTGAGAAGGGAGCAGGAATGAGCCTCATCCGTGTGGCCATCGGTGCTTCTGACTTCTGTCTCGAGGACAACTATACCTGGTGTGACAAGCCTGGTCTCGAGAACTTTGCTGTTCACTCAGAGGACGCTACATACCTTTTCCCTGTGCTCAAGGAGATCTATGCGATCAATCCTGACGTGAAGATCATCGGTTCGCCTTGGTCTTGCCCTAAGTGGATGAAGGCGAATATGCCTGGCGGAAACAACTGGAATGCATCCAAGTTCAATGTTCCTGTAACTGACGAGACTACTTACGATTCGTGGACAGCCGGCCGTCTTAAGCCGTCTTGCTATGACGAATATGCAGAGTATTTTGTGAAGTGGATCCAGACAATGGAGAATGAAGGCTTTGACATTCACGCTATTACAATGCAGAACGAGCCTCTCAACCCTGGCAACTCTATGTCGCTGGTTATGCCTTGGCAGGATCAGAAGGAGTTCGTGAAGGTTCTCGGTCCTGCTATGGACAAGGCTGGTCTCGCTGATGTGAAGATTCTCCTTTTCGACCATAATTACAATTATGACGGAAAGGAAGGACAGGACAACTATCCGCTCAACATCTATGCAGACCCTGAGGCTTACAAATGGGCAGACGGTTCAGCTTGGCACGCTTACGGCGGAGATGTTTCAGAACTTGATGAGGTTCACGCTACAAATCCGGAGAAGAGCATCTATTTCACAGAGGCTTCGATCGGTACCTGGATCGGTGGCTATCAGGACAGATGGGACTTCAACTTCCTTTCTAACTGTCTCCTGAACGATTTCTCATCGATCTTCCTCGGCACTCTCAAGAGAGGAGGAAGCGGTGTGACTCTCTGGAACCTTATGCTTGACGACAAGCGCGGTCCTTTCAGCCCGCACGACGGATCCTGCAAGACTTGCTACGGTGGTGTGACCATCCACTCGGGCAACTACTCGACTATCGTGAAGAACAGCCATTGGTTTGACTGCGCTCACGCTTCGGTAGCAATCAAGCCTGGTGCAAGAATGATGTCGTATGACGCTATGAAGATTGCTTCAGGAGTAGAGATGCAGATGTATCTCAATCCTGACAACACTGTCGGTGTCATCATCTGCAACAGATCTTCAAACGATCAGGATTTTGCATTTGCCAACACAAAGTTCACAGTGAACTTCACAGCGCCGGCAAAGAGTGTTTCATCAGTCCTCTGGCAGGAGTAAGTAACATTAAAACAGAAATAGTATGAACAAGATATTTAAAACAGCAGCATTGGCTCTTGCAGGTGTACTTGCGGTAGCTTCCTGTCAGAAGACTCCGGAGTTCATCCTTACTGATGTCGGTCCTGAAACGACTGTCAACAGTTATACAGAGTCGACATATATGGGAGCTGACATCAAGTTCTCAGTAGATGTGAACGACAAGGACTTTGCCTTATCGACATTGAAGGCGCATCTTTATTATGGTGCCACAAAAGTGAGCGATCTCACCATCAGAACAAAGGAAAACGGTACTTACGAGGGTGCTATCAAGGCTCCTCTTATGAAGGATATCCCTAACGGTATCGCTGAACTCGTGTTCACTTCGCAGAACGTAGGAATGGGTCTCACATACGATACAGTGTATGTAGCTCTCAAGCGTCCTGATTTCGCGACACTTACTCTCAAGACAGAGGAAGGTGATGAGTACGAGATGACAAAGGTTGAGGATAAAGGTTACGCATATGAGGTGACCGGAAACTTCCCTGAAAAGGTGAAGGCTTTCATCGAGACTCCAGCTATCAATGCTGACGGTGAAGTGATTACCATAGGTTGGGACGGTTCTGCACTTTCTGCAGGTCACGTGAATCCGATTCCTTTCACTGCAGGTCTCGCAGGCGAGTACACAATCTCAGTTGACCTTATGAGCCTTGAGGCAGCTCCTCTCGGAGCCGGAAACATCGTTTCTACAGTAGAGCTCAAGCAGGGTCAGGTAATGGACTTCGGCAGCGTAGTGGATCTCAACAACTGGACTCTCGATTACGACTACTTCATTGCAAACGAGGACTTCACTGAGGTCAAGTTCCGCGCTGTAGACGGAATCTACCAGCTCTCATATGATATCGAGAAGATGTGGGTGAAGGTTGAGCCTGTTGATGCAGACGGAAATCTCCTTACGCTCTCTGCTGACGGTTCAGGTGCTCCATGGGTAATCGGTTCCGGTATGGGTAAGCCAGTGGTAGGACCAGGCTGGAACACTGAAGACGGAGCATATCCAATGGCGCAGGTGGCTGACAAGGTATACCAGATCACATTCACAGCTCCTGGTCAGGTGGCTGTTTCAGGCGCTGACTTCAAGTTCTTCCACCAGAAGGGCTGGGGCGGTGAGTTCCTCAAGTCTGACTATGCCGAGATCAACCTCGATCCTGCATTCACAATGACAGATTCAGGTAACATCCAGGGCAAGGAGCTCAAGGGTGGCAAGAGCTACAAGCTTGTTCTCGACCTCACAGATGGCGTAAAGGCTGCCAAGGTTTCATATGAGGAAGTGGTAGTTCCTGTAAATATGCTCGACATCAAGGTGAACGGTGTGGCTGCTTTGAAGATGTCCAACACTGTATATAAGGTTATGGCAGTTGAGGTAGAGCAGAACAGCATCCTTTCATTCTCTGGCATCAGCAATCCACTTGACTGGTATGTTGATCCTGACCACTTCGAGCTTACTGCAGAGGGCCTCAAGTTCAAGGCTGTATCTGGTTACTACTCATTCGAACTCGATCTCGCAAACCAGTTCGTGACAGTTCGTAGAGTGAAGGAGGACGGCAAGGCTGCGACATATGCAGACGAAGGCGCAATCACCATTATGGGATGGGGTATCGCTCATCCTGTGATGACCAGCCAGCTCGCTTGGGACAGCGGTCAGCTCATCACTCTCGCTGAGGTGCAGAAGGGCGTATACCAGTTCACCGGTGTTGCAGTCGAGGAGACTGACGGCGATACAATCGGCGGCCGCTGGAGATATGATTACGTCTCTATCAAGTTCTTCGGCCAGGCAGGCTGGGGTGCAGAGTACGGCACAGTAACTCTCACAGAGGAGGCTCAGAAGTGGCTTTCAGTTCCTGGCAACATCGAGCTTGCATCAGGTGTTGAACTCGAGCAAGGCGCTACATACGTGATGACAGTTACAGACTGTACACCTCTCGACGGTGACAGCAAGTTCAACTGTACAGTCGATTTCAAGAAATTGTAATCCTGGCGGCTAATCCGCTGACTTACAACGTAATACGAAAACCGCGTGCTGCCAAAAGGGAGCACGCGGTTTCTGTATCTTATTGACTGTGAGTGTTTTGCCCGCCAGCCGTTATTTGTCTAATCCGAGTTCCGGATGCTTGCGTGACGAACGCAGAAGCATAATGGCAACACCGATAGCGATGATTCCCAGAAGGATGAACACGTATTCGGCCTTGAGGGCGGCGCTGATCTCCTGCGCCTTGTTGCCGGCCTCGGTGATTGTCTTGGTGAAGATCTTTCCTACATAGATAGGAACAGCCCACATACCGATGTTCTGCACCCAGTAGATAAGCGAGTATGCTGTGCCGAGGTTCTTCTCAGGAATGATCTTCGGCACTGACGGCCACATAGCTGACGGTACGAGAGAATATCCGATTCCAAGAAGATCGATTGCTATGTATGCATATGCCGGTACGCCCTGCGGAGCGAAGGTGATGATAAGGTGCGATGTCAATACAAGCGATGCACCCACCACCATCCAGGTAGTCGCCTTTCCTACCTTGTCGACAAGAGCGCCGAAAAGGGGAGTGAAGAGGATAGTGAAGAAAGGAATCATCGCAAGCAGCACTGTAGCGATGTCAAGGTTGACACCGAACAGAGGCAGGAGGATAGATACTCCGAACTTCTTGAACCTGATCACGCAGCAGTAGAATGTCACGCAGAGGATGGCAATCATAAGGAATCGAGGATTGCTCAACACCTTCCAGATGTCCGAGAAGCGGAACTTGTCCTCTTCTGCAGTCTCCACCTTGTCTGTCTCGCCGGTCTCCTTGTCGAATTTCGTGTCCATAGCCACGAATATCGCCCAGAGTATCGCTCCTACAGCGAGTACTGCAAGGCCGATGAGTGCAGGCTGGTTGGTTTCCGACAATGTGTAGATCTCGCCGACAGCCTTCTGTGCAACGATCTTTGGAGCGATGAGGATTGCTGTGGCAGTACCGAAACGTGCGATAGCCAGCTGCAGACCCATAGCCAGAGCCATATTCTTTCCCTTGAACCATTTTGCGATCGAACGTGTCACCGACACTCCCGCTATCTCGCTTCCCAGTCCGAAAAGCATACAGCCGATGTATGCGATGGTGAGCGATGTCTTGGGGGCGAAGCCTGCGGAAATAGCGAATGTCACAAGTGCGGCACCTCCCACCATCATTCCCACGAAGATGGATCCTACGAGTCTTACGCCGAACTTGTCCAGCAGCGCTCCGCATACGATGAGGCCTCCCCAGATGCACAGGAACGAATATCCGCTGGCATAGAAGCCGTAATCCGCCATATTCCATCCGAGTTCCAGACACTCCGGATTCTTGAAGAGTTCCGAGAGCGATGAGAACATATCGTCAAAGAAGTATGAGGCGAACATAGGAACAACAAGGCACGCCAGAACAATCCAGCGTGCCCACTTGTTGTCCCTCAAAGTCTGTTTGAGGTTTGACATTATTTCTTGATGTTAGGAAGTTCGAGACCGTATCCCTTCTTCTTGTCCTCCACCTTGAGGAAGAATGACATAATGAATGCAAGTACTCCGAATGAAGCGAAGATGCACATAGGTGCAACGTATCCGCCTGTACCCTTGAGGACGACTCCGATGAGGAGCGGAACAAGGCAGAGGCCGATGTTCTGGATCCAGAAGATGAGGGAGTATGCACTACCGAGGATTACAGGGTCGATGATCTTTGGAACCGATGGCCAGAGAGCGGCAGGAACAAGTGAGAACGATACTCCGAGAACCACGATGAGGAGGAGAGCGAACATCTTGTTAGGGAACACCGGAAGGAGGAATGCGAAGCTGAGGTGGCAAGCGATCATAATGATTGCGCCGAGCATAAGCATTGTCGCGCCCTTACCCTTGTTGTCGAGGAATGCTCCGAGGAACGGAGTGAGTACCATCGCGAGGATAGGGAACCATCTGAAGAGGTCAGCAGCCTCTGTAGTAGGGATGTTGAGGGTAACCTCGAGGAAGTTTGTAGCATATCTCTGGAATGGGAAGATAGCCGAGTAGTAGAGCACGCAGAGGAGCGCTACAAGCCAGAACATCTTGCTTCCGAAGATCTTGCCGAGGTCGCTTACCTTGAACTCCTCGCTTGACTCGCCGCCTGCAACGATGCCCTTCTGTCTGTCAAGCTTCGCGTCCATAACCGAGAACACGATGAAGTTGATGAGGCCGATGAGGAGGAGAACCACGCAGAAGAGGATAGGAGCCTCTACGTTGCCGAATCTCTCAGCGAGACGTGGTGAGGCAGAAAGAACTGCGAACACACCAAGACGTGCGATAGCCATCTCGAGACCCATAGCGAGAGCCATCTCCTTGCCCTCGAACCACTTTGCGATAGCCTTTGAAACTGTGATACCTGCCATCTCGCAGCCGCATCCGAAGATCATAAATCCGAGGGAAGCGAGCTTTGCGCTGCCTGGCATAGCCACCCACCAGCTGTTGAGCCACTCGCAGAGGCCTGTGCCCTGGAACCACTCAGTGATGGCGAGATATTTGATGGCAGCTCCGACAACCATAAGAGAAGTCGAGAGGATACCTGTGAAGCGGACGCCCATCTTGTCGAGGATGATACCTGCGAGGATGAGGAATCCGAACACATTGAGCATATACTCAGATGCTGCGTATGTTCCGAATACTGAGCTGTCCCATCCTCTTGAGCTCTCGATGAGAGACTGAAGCGGTGACATCACGTCCACGAACATATACGCGAAGAACATTGCAAGAGCAATGAGGATCAGCGCTGCCCATCTTGCGGCAAAGCTGTCATTGAGATACTTCTTGATAGTCTGTGTCATAATATTTGATTTATTTAGATATTCCTAAAGCTTTGCAAAGATAGCGTTTTTTAGTACCTTCGCAAATTGAAAGAATTGCATAATGGAAAAGACGACATATACCATACTTGACAATATAGACTCTCCAAAGGACATCAAGTCCCTTGGAATGGATGAGCTTCGCACCCTTTGCGAAGAGATCCGTCATTATATGATCGAGTGCTGCTCTGTGAATCCGGGCCACCTCGGCCCGAGCCTCGGTGCTGTGGAACTCGTGGTCGGCATCCATTATGTGTTTGACGCACCGGAGGACAAGATCGTATTCGACGTAGGCCATCAGGCTTATGCGCACAAGATCATCACCGGCCGTCGCGAGGCATTCCTCAAGAACCGTATGAAGGACGGCATCAGCGGCTTCCTCAAGCGTTCGGAAAGCGAATATGACGCTTTCGGTGTGGGCCATTCTTCGACTTCGGTGTCGGCGGCCCTCGGTTTCGCTGAGGCTGCGAAGATGCTCGGTCTGGGATACAAGTCTGTAGCCGTCATCGGTGACGGTTCCCTCACCGGCGGTCTGGCCTTCGAAGGTCTCAACAATGCCGGCGCAAGCAAGGCTGACATTCTGGTCATCCTCAATGACAACAACATCTCCATCGACAGAAACGTAGGAGCGGTTCACAACCACCTCCTCAAGATAACTACTGATCCACGCTACAACAAAGCAAAGAAGCAGGTCTGGGACGGACTTGGTGAAGGCAAGGTGAGGAATCTCGTCCAGAAGATTGTGGCGACTACCAAGTCACACCTTGTCAGAGGCAGCGGCGGACATCTTTTCCAGGCTCTCGGATTCAGATATTTCGGCCCTATCAATGGAAATGATGTGGAGCAGGTGATCGAGACCCTCGAGAGACTCAAGTCTATGAGAGGTCCTCTTATTCTCCACGCTCTCACCAAGAAGGGAAAAGGCTATGCACCGGCAGAGCAGAACCAGACAGTATGGCACGCTCCGGGCACGTTCGATCCTGAAACAGGCGAGCGTTTCGAGAGCAGGGCAGGAGTAAGCCGTTATCAGGATGTCTTCGGAGAGGTCCTTCTCGATCTTGCAAGAAACAACGACAAGGTCGTAGGTGTGACCCCTGCTATGGCTTCAGGTTGCGGTATGAACCTCCTCGCAAAGGAGATTCCGGGCAGATTCTATGACGTCGGCATCGAAGAGGAGCACGCCGTGACATTTTCGGCTGCCCTTGCTGCAGGAGGTATGAAGCCGTTCTGCAACATCTACTCTTCGTTCTCGATGCGTGCATTCGATCAGATCTTCCACGATGTGGCCCTCCAGGATCTTCCTGTAGTTCTCTGCTTTGACAGAGGCGGACTCGTCGGAGAAGACGGTGCGACCCACCACGGCTGCTACGATATGTCAATCTATCGCAGCCTTCCGGGAACAGTGATTGCGGCTCCTAAGGATGAACTCGAACTCAAGAATATGATGTATTCCGCTATGCTTGCCGAGAGCGGCCCTTATATAATAAGGTATCCGCGCGGATATGGCGAAGGCGTAGAGTGGAAGACTGCTCCTTATGAGGCTCTCCAGACAGGCAAGGGAGAAAGACTTGCCGAGGGTACGGATATCGCTGTGATCGCAGCCGGTCCGTTCGCATACAGGGCGCTTGAAGCTGCCGCTGAGGTAAAGGAAAAGACAGGCTGGTCTCCTGCCGTATATAATATAAGGTATATAAAGCCTGTTGACGAGGAACTTCTCAAGGAGGTCTATTCAAACTACAGCAGAGTGATCACCATTGAGGACGGAACGGTTCTCGGAGGATTGTACGGTCTGGTTGCGGAATATATGTCCGCACAGGAGAAGCCGATTCCTGTAAGAGCAGTGGGAATTCCTGACAGATACATCAGCCAGGGCACCCAAAATGAGCTCAGAGAGGAGTGCGGACTTACAAAAGAACGTATTTTTGAGGTAATTCTGCAGGAAAACGAAAAAAAATGAAAAAAAGATTGAAAAGTTTTGCAGAATTAAAAAATATGTCTACCTTTGCAATCCCTTAAGGAAACAAACCTCCTGACAGGGAACAAAACAATATTGCCGATGTAGCTCAGTTGGCCAGAGCACGTGATTTGTAATCTCGGGGTCGTGGGTTCGATTCCCTCCATCGGCTCAAAGTTCTAAAAGAATTTTGGGAGAATACCAGAGTGGCCAAATGGGGCAGACTGTAAATCTGCTGGTTTATACCTTCGGTGGTTCGAATCCATCTTCTCCCACAAAGGCCCGACA
>JAFYXE010000136.1 GCA_017546275.1 Bacteroidales bacterium
GCGGGCAAGAGCCGCCAGGCCGGAGTCAAGCTGCGAATGAGTGATGAGATAAGTCTCATTAGGATTTATCTTCTCCGGAGCCGAAGTCATATACTCCACAGGAATGCCGTGCTCCATACAGAAACGGTCCACACCCTTGCATATCATCGGACCGTAAAGGCTGGATGCGAGCGTAATCACCTTAAGCGCAGATGACTCACGCAACTTGTCAAGACCCTGCTTCAATCCCTCATAAACATCATTCTCGAAATCCTGGTATACGGCACCATAGTTTCCGGCGCAGCTCTGCATCCAATAGTCCACCATAATAAGCTTACGATTAGGAACACGCGAAATGAGCTTCTTCGCAATCGCCTGAGACTTCTCGTCAAGAGGAAAATGCGGAGTGATCACATAAAAATCATACTTGTCCAATGACTCATCAAGATAGTATGCAAACAGATCCAGGTTCTGGTTGTGAGTAAGGATAGTTATATCCGCATTGTCACCAAGTTCATTCGCCAAGGCACTATACATCTCCTCCTTATATATGCTCAGGTGGTCAAAAAGCACAAGGACACGTGACTTCGTCGCATCAGTCGCCTCCGCCACATAGAAACCCTTGCCCTGCTGAGGCACGAGCAGGCCTTTCTCTCGAAGAATACCGTAGGTCTTCTTCACTGTTTCCTTGGAAATGCCGAGCTGTGCAGCGAAATCGTTCATCGAAGGGATCTGTGTGCCCGCAACGAGCTTTCCGGAGCGGATCGCATCCTCGAACTGCTCCACCAACTGCTTGTAGATCGGAGCCTTACTGCCTGTTTCAAGAATTATATTCATAGGTTACAACAATTTAAAGGTAGGGTCATCAAAACGGAGGCGGCCTGTCTGAGCACGGAGGCTCTCGTTGAACAGGTCGAATGTGTTATATCCCATCGCACGGAAGATGGTGACGAGAGTGAGGCAACGCTCGCGGAAGTGGAAGAACTCACGCTTCTCCTGAGGTGTCCAGCCGATTTCCGCAATGGCGAATGCGCGCGGATAAAGCATATACTCGGCGTGCGCCGCATAAGGGATGAGCTCACACCAGAGGTTGCCCTGGAGACCGAGGATATGGTGGTGGAATTCCGGAGCAATGCCCTCGAGCGGATCGTATTTATATACGTGGCGAAGCGACTGCATATGTCCCACAGCCTTCGGCTCCTTGCGGATGAGATCCTGATAGTAGTCGAGATACACATAACTGTTCGGAGACATAATCACATCGTGTCCCTCTGCCGAAGCCTTGATGCCGCCCGGAGTGCCTCTCCAAGACATAACCACCGCCTGCTCAGGAAGGCCGGTCTCAACGATTTCATCCCATCCGATGACAGTCTTGCCCCTCTCGCGAAGGAAGGCCTCGATATGGCGCACCAGATAGCCCTGGAGCTGGTTCTTATGCGTCATTCCTTCCTCCTGCATCCTCTTCTGGCAGTTTACGCACACCTCCCAGTCGATCTTTGCAGCCTCGTCGCCACCGATGTGGATATACTTGTATGGAAAAAGTTCGATAACCTCTTCAAGCACCGTCTCAAGGAACTCGAATGTGCCGTCATTGCCGACGCAGAGGTCCCACGAAAACGGCCTTGGCTTGCCGTCAGGACCCACACAGGCAATCTCCGGATATGCCCTGTTCACCTCCATACTGTGGCCAGGCATCTCGATTTCAGGAATGATGTCGATATGACGTTCAGCAGCATATGCTACGATCTCGCGGATATCATCCTTTGTGTAGAATCCTCCATACGCCTTCGGATCGTCGGCATTTGTGAACGGATAACCGAGACCTTCCCACTCGTGGTAAGTCTCTCCCACTCTCCAGGCCACATAGTCAGTAAGGTTAGGATATGCATCGATCTGGAGCCTCCATCCGGCAGCATCGGTAAGGTGAAGGTGCATCACGTTCATCTTCAGTAGCGCCAGAGCATCGATCTGCTTCTTCACGAATTCCTTTCCCTTGAAGCTGCGAGACTCGTCGAGCATAATTCCGCGATGCTGGAAACGCGGATAATCGAAGATAGTGCAGCACTCCACGGTTGGGTCAAGAAGTCGGAGCATCTCTACGGTCTGACGGCCTCTGAATGCACCTTCCTCGGTAGCTGCGTATATCTTCACGCCCTTCTTGCCCACAACCACCTCATATGCCTCCTCCTTCGCGAACTCCGGAAGCTCGGCAACTTTGGCAGTGAAGGATGCAGCATTCAAATACACCTTGACATCCGAGCCGTCAGACTTGAGAGTATACACCCCTTCCGACACCGAAAACTCCACAGGTTCCGGAATCAGTTTAGTAGGCCCCGAATATGCTGACACAGAAACAATTGCAGCCAACGAAGCCGCAATTGAAAGGAAAATCCCACGAATCATATCCAATGCAGTCTTAATACGTTACGTATATCCACAAAGATAGGTAAAAAACACCACACCACAGCACAGTTGAATATAAAATGCGCATAAAAAAGCGGCAGCCCCCGCAGGAGCCGCCGCAAAAACTATAAAACTATATCAGACGTTTTCCGATTAGTTGAGTCTGAAGAGTGTCACACCCATATTCTGACCCTGGAGAGCGATGTAGCGTACACCGTCAGCAACTGCAGTCGCACAGTCACCAAGTCC
>JAFYXE010000014.1 GCA_017546275.1 Bacteroidales bacterium
CGCACTTCCTGGTCCGCTCGGCCTCAGGAGAAAGGCAGGAAGCTACTTCATCAAGGCGGACGGTTACGGCGACGTTCTCCGTACAAGAGGACTCATCTTCGCATACGCGCTCGCAGTCAGCGAGGAGAACGCCTGCGGAGGAACAATCGTGACAGCTCCTACCTGCGGATCGTGTGGAGTACTCCCTGGTGCATTGTACCACCTTAAGAAGGTTTACGGATTCAGCGACCAGAGAATCATCAGAGCTCTAGCTACTGCCGGTATCGTAGGAAACATCGTAAAGCACAACGCATCTATCTCAGGAGCGGAAGTAGGATGCCAGGGCGAGGTCGGAGTTGCCTGCGCTATGGCTGCTGCAGCAATCACTCAGCTTATGGGTGGAAGCCCGTCACAGATCGAATATGCGGCTGAGATGGGTCTTGAGCATCACCTCGGACTTACCTGCGACCCTGTATGCGGTATGGTACAGATCCCTTGCATCGAGCGTAACGCATATGCGGCAGCGCGTGCGATGGACGCCAGCATCTATTCACTCTACACAGACGGCCGTCACAGAGTGTCGTTCGACCAGGTCGTAAGAGTGATGCAGGAAACAGGACACGACCTTCCTTCAGTCTACAAGGAGACCAGCGAAGGTGGACTTGCAAAGCATCTTTAGAAGATAAGACATACACATAAAATGAGATCAGGACCGCCATCACGACGGTCCTGATTGTGAATTTAGAATTGAATTGTGTGTGTTAAAAGAAGTTCCCTTCTCAGGAACACTGCAAATATAGGTATGTTTTTGACGGTTTTCCTAACATTTTTAAGCTATTTTCTGTCATTTCTGTCGGTTTTTACTTAATTTAGCGACAAAAATAGCAGAATATGGACATTTCTATCTACGACAACTACAGCGGAGTAGAAAGAGACTTCGACTTCTTCTTGCTCGACGGCAAATACCGGATCTGCAACTCAACACTAGTCATCAGCTGTATGCGAGGAGAGGCCCTGGTAAAGGTACGCCTCTTCAAATACACTGTCAAAAGGGGCAATGTACTCATAATGGGCCCAAACACCCCATTCTATATCAAGGAGCAAACTGATGACTTCCACATCGACGTCATACGAATCGGAGAGGAGGTGAGCCTCTTCGCGGAAGACAGCGGAGTGAAGCGACACATAGATATGCTTATGGGTGAAAGAAGACTCACCAAACTCAGCGAAAGAAAGCTGAGAATGTTCCATATGATGCATTCATACGTCAAGGTGCTGATGAAGGAGGAGCAGAGCCACTACAGAGACCTCATCATCCAGGAATACATCAAGATATTCTGCTACGAAGCCTGCTATCTCATTGACAAGACTCTTGGAAGCGTGAACCATAAGAAGGACTGGCAGATTGCCGGAAAGTTCCTGAAATACGCGGAAGAATACTTCAAGAACAACAGAAAGGTAGAGTTCTATGCGGATATGCTGGGAGTCAGTCCTAAACACCTTGCCTTCCTTGTAAAGAAAAACACCGGCAAATATCCGTCTGAATGGCTTGAGGAATACGCTTTGCTCGAAGCCAAGAAGATGCTCAGAAATACAGACGAAAGTATCCAGACGATCAGTTTCGACCTCAACTTCGCCACACCGTCACACTTCTCCAAATTCTTCAGGAGCAAGACCGGTATGACACCTAAGGAATTCAGAAAAATAAACTGGGAGAGCAATGAGTAATAGAAAATTCGACACCTGTTTCTTTGAAAGATATGCTCAGATCACATTGGAGACCTGTCTCGGTCCTGAGTATGCTGACCTTGTAAACGAAGACAGACCAGATCTCCAGATGCCGGACAAGAGTCTCGGCATCGAGGTGACACGCGCTATGGAGCCGAAGAAGGATGTCGCAACAGATATGCTGAAGGAAATGGCAGGACTTCAGGTGGAAGAGGAAGACCGTGAAGAGGTGGACAAGATCATCCAGAGCGGTTACGGCTACGGTCTCCAGGACGGAAAGTACATCGGACATCTCGAGTATGAATATTGGGCACTCGCCCAGCCTCTCCGCCGCATCATCCAGAGCAAGGTCGGCAAGGTTGCGTCAGGATTCTACGGAGAATTCAAGGAATTCGGTCTGTACATCTTCTGCAAGGACAACCTCTCGGAAGAGGAGGTGAATCTTACTATGGAATACACCAGCGACCTTCAGAGAAACCTTGACGTGAAGTACTCGAAGATGTATCTCTCACTTATAGACAAGCTGTATGTCTGCGATCTCACAGAAGTGGACCATCTCCGTCATCAAACAAAATGCACATCCTACGACATAAGCCGCAAGATGTGCAAAGAGTTCTTTATTAAAGCTTTATACGACTAGAGATTTGCTGTCTTGGCTGCAACCTCAGCTGCAACCTTCGCATAGTTCTCTGTGCTGTCAGCGAAAAGGATACCGCGTGACGAGTTGATGAGAAGACCGCCGTGGTCGTTTGCACCGTGCTCGATAACCTCTTCTGCAGAACCTCCCTGTGCTCCTACTCCAGGAACAAGGAAGAAGTTGTCAGGGCAGAAGCTGCGGAGTTCCTTAAGCTTGTCAGCCTTTGTCGCTCCTACTACGAACATCATATTGTCCGGAGTTGAAATCTCCATCATCTCCTCCATAACTGCCTGATAAAGAGGCTTTCCATCCTTCTGTGCATTCTGGAACTGATATGCTGAAGCATTTGAAGTGAGAGCGAGAACAATAGCCCACTTGTCCTTGTACTCAAGGAATGGAGTAACGCTGTCTGCACCCATATAAGGAGCGATTGTCACTGCATCGAAATCCATCTCCTCGAAGAATGCCTTGGCATACATCTTAGCTGTGTTTCCGATGTCACCTCTCTTCGCGTCTGCGATGAGGAAGATCTCAGGATACTTTGTTCTGATGTAGTCAACAGTTGCATCGAGAGCGCGCATACCGTCGATACCGTAGCACTCATAGAATGCAAGGTTTGGCTTGTATGCAACAGTGTGAGCTGCAGTAGCATCGATGATGGCCTTGTTGAAAGCCAGGATCGAACGTGCCTTACCCTTGAAGAGTTCACCCTTTACAGCCATCTCACCGCTGTGAGCCAATGCCTTCACGTGTTCTGGCATCTTGTCGAAATCCACGTCAAGGCCCACGCAAAGCATACTCTTCTTTGCCTGAATCTGCTCGAATAAATCCTTTCTGTTCATATCTTTCTCTATTAATAATATCTGTAGAACAATGCGATAGCCTCCATACCTGCGAAGAGCTGCTTAAGGAGGTAGCTCTCGTTCGGCGAGTGGATGGTATCTCTCTCAAGACCGAATCCCATAAGGAGAGGATCGATGCCGAGGATGCGCTGAAGGTCAGCGAGGATAGGAATTGATCCACCTCCGCGTGACGGAACAGGCTCGATGCCATAAACCTCTGTCATTGCCTTCTCTGCAGCCTTGTATGCTGGTGAAGAGATAGGAATGAGGAAGCCGTCGCCACCGTGATGAGGGATGACCTCAACCTTCACGTAGTCAGGAGCGATAGCCTTGAAGTGCTCAGAGAAGAGTCTTGTGATGGTTGCGCTGTCCTGGTTAGGAACAAGACGCATAGAGATCTTTGCGTGAGCTACTGAAGGAAGGACAGTCTTTGCACCTTCTCCTATGTAGCCACCCCAGATACCGTTCACATCAAGACAAGGGCGGATGCCGGTACGCTCGAGTGTGCTGTAGCCAGCCTCACCCTTGACTTCCTTGATATCAAGGAATTCCTTATACTCTTCAAGGTCAAATGGAGCGCGTGAAAGCTTTGCTCTGTCCTCATCTGAAAGCACTACCACATCATCGTAGAAGCCTTTCACTGTGATATGGCCATCCTTGTCGATAAGTGACGAAATCATATCGCAGAGGACATTGATAGGGTTTGCAACAGCTCCACCGTAATGTCCTGAATGGAGATCCTTGTTAGGTCCTGTAACCTTCACCTCAACATATGAAAGTCCGCGCATTCCGCAGTTGATAGACGGAACAGACTCTGAAATCATTGTTGTATCTGAAACGAGGATGATGTCGGCAGCGAGACGCTCCTTGTTCTCTGATGCCCAAGCCGCAAGCGACGGGCTTCCGATCTCCTCCTCTCCCTCGAGGATGAACTTCACATTATGCTTGAGGCCTCCGTTACGCACCATAAACTCGAAAGCCTTGATGTGCATAAAGAGCTGACCCTTGTCGTCGTTCGCTCCACGTGCGTAGATAGCACCGTCGCGGATCTCAGGCTCGAACGGATCCGAATGCCAGAGTTCGATAGGATCTACAGGCTGAACATCGTAGTGACCATATACGAGAACGGTTGGAAGAGACGGATCTACCATCTTCTGACCGAATACCACAGGATGACCTGTTGTAGGATATACGGCAGCCTCGTCAGCTCCAGCCTCCATAAGAAGTTCAACGAGTCTCTCCGCACAGCGCTGCATATCAGGCTTGTGCTGCTCAAGCGAACTTACCGAAGGAATTCTGAGAAGAGAGAAAAGTTCCTCAAAGAATCTTTCCTTATTAGTTTCAATGTACTGTTTCATATGTGTAAGCGGTTATTTTTTCAGTTTTTCCTTAGCATACTCAAGGGTCACCTTGAAGGTCTTCTTGTCTGTAGACGGAGCGTCATACATTGCATCAGTCATAATGGCCTCACAGATAGAGCGGAGTCCACGGGCTCCAAGTCTGTTCTCCAAAGATGTGTCAACTATGAGGTCGAGCACCTCAGGCTCTACTGTAAGCTTGATACCGTCAAGTTCAAAGAGTTTCTCATACTGACGCATAAGAGCGTTCTTCGGCTCTGTGAGGATTCTCTTGAGAGCATCTCTGTCGAGATGGTCAAGATATGTGATGACAGGGAGACGTCCGATGATCTCAGGAATGAGTCCATATGAACGAAGGTCCTGAGCCTCAACATACTGGAGAAGATTGTTCTTGTCTACCTTCACCTTGTCCTGCGCACCGAAACCGATGACCTGGGTATTGAGTCTCTGCGCGATTCTGCGCTCGATTCCTTCGAATGCTCCTCCACAGATGAAGAGGATGTTCTGGGTGTTCACGTGAAGGAACTCCTGGTCAGGATGCTTGCGTCCACCCTGTGGCGGTACGTTCACAACGCTACCCTCGAGGAGTTTGAGCATTGCCTGCTGCACACCCTCACCTGATACGTCACGTGTGATCGATGGATTGTCGCTCTTTCGTGCGATCTTGTCGATCTCGTCGATGAACACGATACCTCTTTCTGCCTTGGCTACATTGTAGTCAGCCTCCTGAAGAAGACGTGAAAGGATGCTCTCGACATCCTCACCCACATATCCTGCCTCAGTGAGAACTGTAGCGTCAACGATGGTGAAAGGAACATTGAGAAGCTTCGCTATAGACTTGGCCAGCAAGGTCTTACCTGTACCGGTAGGTCCTACCATAAGGATGTTCGACTTCTCGAGTTCAAGCTCGTTGTCGTCAGCAAGATTGTTGTTGAGTCTCTTGTAGTGGTTGTATACGGCTACAGAAAGGAGCTTCTTGGCTCTCTCCTGACCGATGACATACTGGTCGAGGAAATGATGGATGTCCTTCGGCTTGTGAAGTGCATCCACGCTTGGAAGAGGAGCCTCAGAAGCAGACTGTCTGTCGAAGTCCTTGAGATAGTCTCCGGCCATCTTCACACAGTCCGAGCAGATGAAGGCATCCATACCCTGCAAAAGGAATGAGACTTCCCTCTCACTCCTTCCGCAGAACATACAGTGTCTATGCTGTTTGTCTGATTTGGCCATATTACTTTCTCTTAGTAAGAATCTCGTCGATCATACCGTACTCAAGAGCCTCCTGAGAGTTCATCCAGAAGTCACGGTCTCCGTCAGCGTAGATCTTCTCGATCGGCTGGCCGGTGTGCTCTGAAATGATTGAGTACAGCTCCTTCTTCACTTTCTCGATCTCCTGAGCTGCAATAAGGATATCAGACGCCTGTCCCCTTGCTCCGCCGAGTGGCTGATGGATCATCACTCTAGAGTGCTTGAGAGCAGACCTTCTGCCCGGAGCACCAGCGCAAAGAAGCACCGAACCCATAGACGCCGCCATTCCTGTACAGATTGTAGCGACCTCCGGCTCGATGATCTGCATTGTGTCATAGATGCCGAGACCTGATGACACCTGACCACCTGGAGTGTTGATATACAGCGAGATATCTCTTGAGCTGTCGTTTGAAGCGAGGAAGAGAAGCTGAGCCTGGATGATGTTTGCAACATCGTCGTCGATAGGAACACCGAGGAAGATGATGCGGTCCATCATAAGGCGGCTGAACACGTCCATTGATGCGACGTTGAGCTTCCTCTCCTCAAGGATGGTAGGGTTGATGTATCCGTCAAGGACAGACTGGTATCTGTGCATTGTCATTGAGCTGATACCGTGCTCAAGGACTGCATATTTCTGAAATTCCTTATTCATACAGATAATAAAAAGGCCAGCTTTGCGAGCCGGCCTATTAAGTTAAAATTATTTCAACTCGCGGAACTTGTCAACTGAAATCTTCTTCTTCTTGAGAGTTACGACCTCACGTACAGCTGCGAAAGTCTTCTCGTTCTCTACCTGATCGAGAATTCTTCTGCCCTGCTCCTCCTGTGAAAGGATGTTCTTAGCGAATGCCTCGAGCTGCTCCTCAGGAACGTTGTTCATTCCATACATAGCGAACTGGTATGCAGCGAAGCCCTTAGCGCTGGCAAGGAGGTCAGCCTCCTCTACCTTCACACCATACTTCTCCATAAGGAAGCTGCGAACCATCTGCCACTTGTAGTCAGCGATGAAGAGATCCCAATCCTTCTCGATGTCCTCCATAGTGAACTTGCCCTCGTTGATAACGTAGATCCATCTCTTGAGGAACTTCTCAGCTACAGTTACGTTAGCCTTCTCAAGGAGGAATGCCTTGGCATCCTTAGAGAAACGGAAATCAGCCTCCTGAGCGTACTCAGCGCGGAGTCTCTCCTCGATCTTAGCCTCGAACTCAGCCTCAGTCTTAACGCCGAAGATCTTCTCGAAAGTCTCCTCAGTCATAGGAGCGCCTACGAAAGTCTTGACGTTCTTTACAGTCATCTTGAACATTGGGTCGAGAGTTGCGAGCTCGTCCTTGTTGATCTTGAGCATAGAAGCACGGTCAGTCTCGTTAACGAAAGCCTCGTTTACGTTTACGTCGAGAACGTCACCAGCCTTTACACCTACGAATGAAGACTTAGCAGGCTCAGCTACGTTGCGAAGAGCTACGTATGTACCCTCTACCTTAGTCTCACCCTGCTCGAAGTCAACGATGATGAAGTCATCCTCCTTAGCGTTCTCGCCTTCCTCAAGTGAACCGTACTGCTTGAGGAGGTTCTCTCTCATCTCCTTCTTGGCAGCCTCAGTTACAGTGATTGTATAGTAAACAACCTCATCCTCCTTAGAGAGCTCGAAAGAAATCTCAGGGTTCTGAGCAAGGTCAAACTTGAATGTGAACTCGCTGCCGTCAACCCACTCGTTCTGGATGTGCTCCTCGCTTGGAAGCGGCTCACCGAGAACACGGAGGTTGTTCTCCTGAATGAAGTTGTTGAGACCCTCAGAGATTGCATCGTTAACTGCATCTACGAGAGCGTTCTGGCCATACATCTTCTCTACGAGAGACATAGGAACCATTCCTTTTCTGAAACCCTTGATTTCAGCCTTCTTTCTGAACTCGCTGAGTCTCTTCTTTCTGTTTTCTGAATAATCCTCCTTTGCTACTGAAAGGGTAAGCTCGAGATTGAGATCGTCGATTCTGTTCTGTTCAATTTTCATATCGTAATTCTTTAATCAATTTCGTTTCTATGCGCATAGGCGCGCGCTAAAAGCCTGCAAAAATAATCATTCTGCAGGACATTTCAAAATATCATTTCCTGGCCCTGGCATTACGCTTTGGATAAACCACTCTTGAGTGGTACATCTGCTGGAGGTAAGACTTGAGGACCTCCTTGATTTTGGTCACCTCACGGAGGGAAATGTCAGAGTCTGAAAGCTGTCCGTCATCCGCCTTTCCGTTGATGATCCTCTCCACAAGATCGGAGATGCTCTCTGCAGAATAGTCCTTGAGACTTCTTGAAGCCGCCTCGACAGCGTCGCAGAACATCAGGATCACCTGCTCCTTGGTGACAGGATTCACACCGTTGTAGTAGAACTCCGAAACCTCTGCAGGATCGCCGCCCTCGTTGAGATACTTGTTAAGGAAGTATGCCGCACAGGTGGTTCCGTGGTGTGAGCTGATGAACGCCTTGAGTACGCCAGGAAGGTTGTACTTCTCAGCAAGAGCAAGTCCGTCAGAGACGTGTCTGATGATTTCCTGCGCACTCTCCTTGGCAGTAAGTCCTTCGTGATATTTAACGCCAGGAGTCTCGTTCTCAGTGAAGCACTGCGGGTTGCTGATCTTTCCGATATCGTGATAAAGCGCCGCTGCACGTACCAGAGGCACATTTGCGTCGATCGCTCTTGCAACTGCATCAGAGAGGTTCATCACCTGAAGCGAGTGCTGGAATGTACCAGGAGCCTTGTCGGCGAGAAGTCGGAGGAGAGTATTGCTGGTGTCGCTGAGCTCAACAAGCTTCGATGTCGAGACGAGTCTGAACATCTTCTCGAACAGATAGATGAGAGGATAGCCGGCAACGGTCATAAATGCGCCGAGAGCCATATTCCAGATCACGCGGTAGTCTGAGAGACTTTCAACTCCGTCAACAAGTTTGAATGCCACCCACACAAGAATCATCACGATGAAGATGATAAACGCAGTCACAAACTGGAGCCATCCCTTGTTGAAGTAGTCGAACACATAGATTCCGACAACTCCTGCTGTGAGGTAGACGAAGAATAGTTCCACACCGTTCGGAGCTGCAACGAGCAGCGGAAGGAGTGAAAGTATGTACACGATGAATACAAGCCTCTTAGAGAAGAAGGCAAGCATATAAAGTGCAACCAGAGGGAACGGAACCAGGTAGAAAAGTCCAGGAGAGAACTTGGCTACAAGGAAAGATGCCAGCGACGACAGAGTGAAGACCAGAAGGACGTAAAGGTATTCGTTGAATCTGTCGAAGATAGTATAGTTGCAGTAATATATCGCAAAGAAAAGGATGACTACGAAAAGAAGTGCTATAAGCCCGTTGCCCATCCACTGCACTGCAGGGGCACCGTTGTAGCCTACGCTCTGTCCATATTCGGCCTTGTAGGAATCCAGCATCTGCTCGATCTCTGCTGTCACGATCTCACCTCTTGAAACGATGGTCTGTCCACCCTTTATCACACCCTGGGTTCTTGAGACGTGATTCACGGTCTCGTCGTGGATAAGGTCAGTGGTCTGCTGGTCATATTCCATATCAGGCTCCACAAGGGAAACGAGCATAGAATAGGATTCCGAATCAGGTCTCACATTGCATTCAGCAAGAGCATCTGCAAGAGCAGCCGTTGCTGAAGATACTGTATACACCTCAGAAACAGGCACTTTATTAGCCCTCATATTCTTCTGGATGTAAATGACTCCGTCAGTCATATCAGGAATGCGTCCGTCATCCGGAAGGATACCCTTCGAGTAAAGATTCTCGAACACGGCTGTCAACGACGGCTTGAGACCTGCGTACTCACCCATATCGAAAACCGCAAGTTCGCTTATCTTGGCGCGTCCTACGGAAGCATCGTGACGGTAGAACGGAGTAATGCCGGAACCGGCCTTCTCACGTTCTTCCTGATATTGTGCATCTGTCTTGAGCAGAGGGAAGTCAAACTGGGCCACAAGAGTCTCGTACATCCAAGGTGAACCTTTCTTGTAGTCATATGTGAACTTCGGACTCTTCGGCATCAGGAACAGAATCAGGACGAACAGTCCCAGCAACGGCAGGTATGCCCTGAATCTGCGTGGCAATTTACTTTTCTCCATAATCTTTCATTATTTAGCCTTCATCAGACTGAAAGCATAGCTATCAGCTATGTAAGCCTCAATATCGTTTTCCTGCAAAAGTTCAACCAATCTCCTTGACACTTTCTGCACGTTCTTTCTGCCGCTGACTGTGATGATCAGTTCTCCCTTGAAGGACTCGATTGTCACAGAGAAGGTCTTACCCGATGACGGGATGACCGGATAGAACTCTGTCACAAGCCTCTGCATACTGTCCGGAAGAATGACGTTGCCGATTCTCGCGATGTTGTAGGTCGAACGGGCAGCGGTCTTTTCCTGGAGTTCTGCAAATCTTGCATCAAGCTCCTTGAGATCGGCGGAAGAAGAATATGCGCGATCGATTTCTGCGATCTTGCGCTGTGCACTATATGCAAGAGTGTTGCTCTTGAGCTGAGCCTCAAGAAGTTTCTTCTGAGACATCAGCACTGTGCCGTAAGGATAGTCGTTGAGATTTCTGTTGTATGCAAGCAAAGCCGGCGTATGGTACGGTCTCAGTGAAGAAGACGGAAAGTATGGTCTGAGGTTGACCTGAACCGCTGCAACCACATATTCAGAGGCTTCCATCTCGCCGCGGACGAGTTCGTGGACGCAGTGCGAGAAGAACGGAGCGATGTAAGTCACCGGAATATTAGGCAGTTCAACATAATCGCGCTTGAGTTTCGCGATAGGGATCCTTACCTGAACGACTTCCTCTGTATCGGACTCTGTCGCAGCAGGTGAAACAGCTGTCGCATCCATATACCAGACCGGACGTGAAGCAGGAAGATCATCCATCCTCTCCATCGGATCGTCCCCTTCAGCCTCGAAATATTCGCTTGAAAGGAGTTTTACTGATCCGTCTGTCCTTACCGGATATCCGTCGAGTTCAAGGTAACGCAGAAGCACGGCCTTGACAAAGGCCATCATTCCGTATTCGTCCGCCAAGGATCTGTGGTAATCCACAAATATGCTCTTGTGGCAATACGACACCTTGAAGCAATATCCTCTAAGACGCTCATCTGCAAAGTCTGTGAAATCCGCTTCAGATGCCTCAAACACAGGCACTTTCGCATCCACTGGAACAAAGACGCGACGCTCGTCCTGAACAGTCAGACCTACAGCGATCTGAGGGAATCTGACCATCGCCTCATTGAACGCCTGCTCAAGAAGAGCCGGCTGTATTTGCATAGTCAGTGCCGCCACGATACGTGACGACACTGATGCATCGGCATTGCTGCCGTAAAGGTATGCCCTTCCGCAGATGGAAGGAACAAGATATTCGTTCATATTTTGTATTTCAGCAATTATGCGTCAATGTTGGCATAATGCGCATTCTGCTCGATGAACTCACGACGTGGAGGTACATCATCACCCATCAGCATTGAGAATGTACGCTCTGCCTCAGCAGCATTCTCGATTGTGATCTGACGGAGGAGACGCTTCTCCGGATCCATTGTGGTAGACTGGAGCTGCTCTGCGCTCATCTCTCCAAGACCTTTGTAACGCTGTACGAAGACACCCTTCTCAGAGCCCTTTCCGAGCTGGAGAGTAGCCTCCTTGCGCTGTGCCTCTGTCCAGCAGTAGATCTCTTCCTTACCCTTCTTCACGAGGTAAAGAGGTGGGGTTGCGAGATATACGTATCCGTTCTTGATGAGATCCTGCATATAACGGAAGAAGAATGTCAGGATGAGTGTTGCAATGTGGCTGCCGTCCACATCGGCATCGGTCATAATGATGACCTTGTGGTAACGGAGCTTGCTGAGATTCAGAGCCTTGCTGTCCTCTTCTGTACCTACTGTAACGCCGAGGGCTGTATAGATGTTTCTGATCTCCTCGCTTTCGAACACTCTGTGCTCCATTGCCTTCTCCACATTGAGGATCTTACCTCGGAGAGGAAGAATGGCCTGAGTGATACGGTCACGGCCCTGCTTTGCAGTACCGCCCGCAGAGTCTCCCTCGACGAGGAAGAGCTCACACTCTTCAGGCTTGCGTGATGAACAGTCAGCGAGCTTACCAGGCATTCCGGCACCGGACATAACTGTCTTTCTCTGGACCATCTCACGCGCCTTGCGTGCTGCGTGGCGTGCTGTCGCTGCGAGAATAACCTTCTCGACGATCATCTTCGCCTCCTTAGGGTTCTCCTCGAGATAAGCCTCGAGAGCTGCCGCAGTAGCCTGTGATACAGCAGAAACAACCTCACCGTTTCCGAGCTTTGTCTTTGTCTGTCCCTCGAACTGAGGCTCTGCAACCTTTACTGAAACGACTGCAGTAAGTCCCTCACGGAAGTCGTCAGCTGCAAGGTCGAACTTGAGCTTCGCAAGCATACCCTGCTTGTCTGCGTAGTTCTTGAGAGTTCTTGTAAGACCCATCTTGAAACCCTGAAGGTGCGTACCACCCTCGATGGTGTTGATGTTGTTTACGTATGAGTAGATCTTCTCAGTGTAGCTTGTGTTGTACTGGAGAGCGATCTCGATAGGAATGATCTTGTCTGTCTCGAGGTGGATAGGAGACTCGATGAGCTTCTCTGCGCCACCGTCAAGGTAATCCACGAACTCGCGGAGACCGTCCTTCGAATAGAACACGTCGCTTCTGTAGTGAGTAGTCTCAAGCTCGTTTCCGTTCTCATCCACATCGTTCACAAGATTTCTCTTGTCAGTGAGTGTAAGGTGGATGCCCTTGTTAAGGTATGCAAGCTCGCGGAGACGTGCCGCGAGTGTGTCGTACTTGTAGATTGTAGTGACCTGGAAGATCTCAGGATCCGGATGGAAAGTCACGTGTGTACCTGTATCCTCAGCCTCGCCTACTACCTCAACCGGCTTGTATGGCTTACCCTGCGAATACTCCTGCACGAAGATCTTGCCCTCTCTGTGTACCTCAGCCTTGAGATAATCCGAAAGCGCGTTCACGCAGGATACACCCACACCGTGGAGACCTCCGGACACCTTGTAGCTGTCCTTGCTGAACTTACCGCCGGCGTGAAGGACTGTGAGAACGACCTCGAGAGCCGAACGGTTCTCCTTCTCGTGCATACCGGTAGGGATACCACGACCGTTATCCTTTACAGTGATTGAATTATCCTCGTTGATGAGTACGTCGATGTGTGTACAATATCCGGCAAGAGCCTCGTCGATACTGTTGTCCACAACCTCGTAAACGAGATGATGAAGACCTCTCTCGCCTACATCACCGATGTACATCGAAGGTCTCTTTCTTACGGCCTCAAGGCCTTCCAGCACCTGGATACTGTTCGCGGAGTACTGCTCCGCTGAAGCATTGTTGATTACTTCTTCGCTCATTATCTATAATGTTATTTTTCTATTCAAACAAACGGACAAATATAACAATTTTTCTTATAAATTCAAGCAAACTCCGACGGTAAAATTGATACCTTTTTCCGCATAAACAGGGTTTCTCTGAATTGTCATATTAAGGAGATTTCCTCCCCTCGCCCACACCGAAAGAACGCGGCTTGCAGCCACCTCGAAATAGATTCCGAGGTCGGCATAGCCAGGGATTACTGCATCGGCAAGCGTATTATCCGAAGCGAGGCGGAGAGCGCCCTTTCGTCCGGTTGCAAACTCGCAGTCAATACCTGCGTAAATCCTTCTGCCCCAGCAATATTCGAACGACGCATCACCGGTGAACGGAGACAATGCGAAAAGTCCGTTGTCAGCTGTGAAGCCCCAAGCGTGAGTATAGTTCAGGGTTCCGTCAAATCTGATGTTCTCCGATCTCCAGTTCCAGTCCGCAGACACAAAGAACTTCTGGTATGAATCGTAGCCGAATCCAGGAAGATACTGAAGTCCCTGGACATTAGGTACCGTGCCCACTGCAACCGCATCAAGAAGCGCATTGGCATAGTTCACATATCCTGCCTTAAGGTCGTATGATACCGAAGATGCGATGCGTCCCTCAACTCCGAGAACTGTAGAAACCCTCTCCACAGTCACATCCATAAATCCGTTGCCTCCGAAACCGAAAGACGGATCCATATGATGGTTCTCCTCAAGAAGCGAAGCATATGTATTCATCTTGCTTCCACCTCCGATTGCAGCATAAAGTCTCATTGCGTTCGGAAGAACGTTGAACCAGGCCTTGATGTCAGGATAGACGATCTGCTCCTTTGCCTGGAAGATGTCCACAGGCACCTCAGGTCTGAACACCTTTGCGATGCGGAGTCCAGCGTCCACTCCCCATCTGTCCTTGACATACATATAGTGAGGGACAAGATAGAAATGACCTGAAACAGACTCCATAGGACAGCCTTTGTATGCCACCACGTCCACTCCAAGATCCATAAGGGCCCTGTGTCCTGTCGAGAACACCTGACCGAATGTACCTTCCGCATTGAAGATATGCTCTCCGACGAAAGACTCTGCCTCTGATGAGATTTTGTCTTCAGCGAACCTGTAGGTTGCGCCTGCCTTGTACACGAAACGGTCAGCATTGTCAGACTTTGATGCCATACCGAATCTGACATCCAATGCGTCATATGCTCTTGTCTTCACGAGATCCTTTGACGCGAGGCCGTAGTAAGCCACATCGAAGTCGGCAGCGACGGTATTCCAATCGTAGCGTCCGTCAACTCCTGCCCTTGTCTGAAGGTCATAGCCGAACCAGTCCTTCTGTGCCCCTCCGACTTCCTTCCATCTCTCGATGACAACCTCATCGGAATAGCTTTCAGGAGCGGTAAACGACCTGTAATTGCCCACATATGATCTATGCATAGCATATACATCCATTGAGAACGGACCCTTGAAAGACGGAGTCCATACAAGATCCAATGTCGGATAGAGTGTATATCCCGCACCAGCCTTCATATAGAGCTGACGAGGCGCCTGGACAGCAGAGGCCGGTTGCATAGTAAGGACATATGGATTGAACTCATAAGCGCCCTTGTATGGCTTCTCGAACACTGAATAGTCGATATCAAGAGCGAATGTCGTAACAGAATCAGGAATAGCCATCTCGATGGCAGGCTTGCTCACCTCCATAAGCTTTCCCTCATACTTCCTGCTCACGACAACAGTAGGGTCGATATCCTGGGCCGACGCAACTGACGGCACCAGTACGAATAAGGCTGCAAGAGCCTTGAATATATCTGTTCTTCTCATATCTTCGATAACATTATTTTGACGACATCATCTCCTGAAGTTTGGCAAGTCTCATACGGACATTGTCCTGGACATCGTCATCAGTCTGTGGTCTGTAGCCGTCGCGTACACTCTCGAATGTAGCCTTTGCCTGCTCGAGATCATCTCTGTCCACGAATGAATCACCGAGAACGATGAAGCTCTTTGCAAGCCAGTAGGTCTGTGACGAACCGGCCTCGGCGAATGCATATACCCTGTTCTCGACCTCATCGAACTCAGCCTTGTCGTAGCAGTTCTGGATGAGTACATATGCTGCCTCTGCACCATACTCGTCAGACATATCGGAAGCAAGCTTCTCCATTATCTTGACAGCCTCGGCTCTGCGGCTTGTAGCCATATATGACTTGGCCTTGATATACTCGGCCTCTCGTCTCTGGTCATCGTTCATTCTGCTGTCGAAAAGCACCTTGTCCGCTGCAGACACAGCCTTGTCCCACTTGTGGCCCTTGTATGCCGAACGCATCATACCGTTCATAGAAGCAAGGATGTTGTTCTCAAGTCTTGCTGTCGTATTGAGTGACGAATATGCGCCGTACGCATCGTCCCAACGTTCAAGTCTGTACGAAAGGTCAGCGAAGTTCAGCATTGAGATCTCCACATATGATCCGCTGCCGTCAAGGATGACTCTTTCATAGCAGTCGCAGGCCTGCTCGTACTTGCCGAGATTACGGTAAGAATCCGCCATATAGAAGTCCGCCTTGTATCCGTATCTTCCGTCAGGATATGTATCCTGATATGACAGGAGCGAAGTAATAGCCTTGTTGTAGTTTCCCGAAAGATATACCTGCTCAGCGGAGTTGAAGATCATATCCTCCTTCTCCTCTTCGGTCTTAGATGCACCCTTTCCGATGCTTTCGATATATCTGAGATATTCCTCTGGCTCGTTCTTGGTCTGGTAGATAGACTCGATTGCAGCGAGGGCATCGTCAACGTGTCCAGACATAGGCATAAGCTCCACAACCGACTTGTAGTAACCGAGAGCCTCGTTGAACTGCGACTGGTTTCTTGCGACAGAACCCATCTCGATGTATGCTCTTGCTACGAAAGATGTATCCTTCACAGTCTCGGCGAGTTTGTTGAAGCAGTCGTATGCCTTCTCGTCGTCTTCCTTGATCACATAGGCGCGGCCAAGCTCAAGGAGAGCCTCAGGATAGAACTCCGAAGTAGGTTCTGCCTCGAGAACATAGCTGAGAAGCTTGATCTTTCTCTCGTTATTGCCAGCTAGTCCGTAAGACACAGCCGACTGGTAGTACGGATAGATGTCGTTCACATCAAAAAACTCCTTCAGCACAAGGTCATAAGACGAACCGGCGTCCTTGTATTTCCTGTTGATGAAATAGCAGTCTCCGATACGTGTGAGAGCCTCTTTCCTGTACTGCACTGTAGATGCGTTGAGATAGTATGTGAACCACTTTTCCGCTGATGCATAATCCTCCTCCTTGAAATAGCAGTATGCGATGTTGTAAGGAAGGAGATATGATTCAGGCTGACGATGAAGGGCTGCCTGGTTGTAAAGTTCTGTGAAAAGGTCGCGTGCATCCTTGTACTGATCGTTGCGATAGTACGACTCTGCAAGCCAGAATCTGGTCAGCTGATTGAATCTGCTGCCTCTCTCCGAGTAATATGCAGCGATCTTGAGGCAAGGAATCGCGAGACGATATGAGCCGTTCTCGATGAGCTGGTTTGCTCTCAGATAGTTGGCCTTCATATAGTTGCTGCGCATATCCCTGTCGAGATCGTCGATCATTCCGTATGCATCCACAGCTCCTGCATAGTCTCTGTTGCGAAGCGAAGCCACAGCCATATAGCTGTAGATCTTCTCGTCTTTGTCGCGGTTGGAGTATCTGCTCATATAGTCGTGGAAGACAGATGAGTCGTTGTTGATGTCGAAGGCAAGCTTCGCCCAGTTGAAGTGAGCATCCTCGGCAAGAGCCTTGTCATATGCTACAAGTGAAGCCTCACGGAACGCATCCAGTGCGGATACCTTGTTCTTGAGCTGCACGTAGCTGTATCCGAGGTGATAGTTTGCCACCTGACCGAGCGAGTCGGTGCGCTCCTCCATCATAGTGAAGCTTTCCACCGCTCCCTTGTAATCCTCTACGGCATAAAGAACCGATCCGCTGTAGAACCAGTCTGAACGTGTCTTTACGCCATCTGCCGAAGCGGATGCGAGGTCATAGTATCTTCTTGCCTCTGCAGCATTTCCCTGGACAAGCCAAGACTCGGAAATGATTCTTGCAAGGTGAGGCTTGCGGTCATCGGGAACCGATGCATACATAGACTCGGCGTTTCCGGTCACATAAGCGTAGTCCTTGAGCATAAAGCGACACTCAAGGATGTAATATCCCGAGATATCCTTGAATCTTTCGTCCTTTGCTGCCTTGCCGAACCACTCGAGAGCCTCTGCGAATCTCTTTTCCTTGTAGTGGATGTATGCAATCGAGTATTTTGCAGGTGCGGTATAATCCGAAACCGGACGCTTCTCGAGCTCCACGAATCTGAGGAGCGACTTCTCCACATCACCTCTTTCCAATTCACAATATGCCTTCTTGAAGAGATACTCATCAAGCTGGCTCTTCTGAAGCTGCACCGGAGCAACCGTATCAAGCTGGGCACCTGCAGCGATGTAATCACCTTTGTCAAAAAGATTGAGCGCGTGACGATAACGCAACTGCGGGATAAGGGCACTATGCGGATTCTCATTGATATAAAGCCACATATCCGACTCATATCCCGGAACATCCATTATGACTTCACTCATCAGAGCATAGCCCTCGTGACTGATATTGTCTGACTTGCGGTAAACGTCCTCAAGAAGCATTCTGGACCTGCTGTGCATTCCTGCATCCTGGAGTCTGAGAATCTCTCTGAACTCCCTCGAATCAGCAGCCGCATATGTTGTTGTAGCCAGTACTGTAGCTGATATTACAGCCAATAGGTTATTCAATTTCATCATCGAACAAAAATTTTACAAATTTAGCCATTTTTCCACTATATTTGTGTGGTTATAGCGATTTTTTATATGGAAGACAACACTCCTATCATCTCTTTCAGAGATGCAGATATACTTAACGGTGAGGCGACAGTAATATACGGTCTCAATATGGACGTATACCCAAGCGACTTCGTCTACGTAGTCGGAAAGGTCGGCACCGGAAAGACTTCGATAATCAGGACCATCATTGCAGAAAACCCGCTCGTGAAGGGCTCAGGTGAAGTATGCGGCTACCGTCTCAACGGTATCAAGGACAGGGACATCCCTTACCTGAGAAGGAAGATGGGAGTAGTGTTCCAGGATTTCCAGCTGCTTATGGACAGGACAGTGGAGGACAACCTTTCGTTCGTGCTCAAGGCGACCGGATGGAAGGACGAGGAGAAGATCTCCGAGCGCATCCTTTCAGTACTTGAGGCAGTGGGAATGACCAGCAAGGCGCACAAGATGCCGTACCAGCTTTCCGGCGGCGAGCAGCAGCGCATCGCAATCGCACGAGCCCTCCTCAATGAGCCTGAAGTCATCATAGCGGACGAGCCTACCGGCAACCTCGACAACGAGACAGCTGACGGCATTATGCAGCTCCTTACCCGCATCAACATCGAGAAGGGAACAGCCATCGTGATGGTTACCCATAACAGACAGATATTCGAGAAATATCCTGGCCGCGTAATGGTCTGCAAGGATGAGGTCTGCAAGGAGCAGGCTATGGGCGAAATCATTGACCTTGAGCTTACTATCTGATGAAAAGAAAGGACCTTTACTTCAATGTGACCAGATGGTTCTCAGAGAATATGGAGGTAGCGGAGACAGAGCTGCACTATGACACTCCCTTCCACCTCCTTATCGCTGTGATCCTTTCTGCACAGTGTACAGACAAGAGGGTCAATATCCATACCCCGCAGATCTTCGCAAGGTTCCCTGAGCCTGAAGATCTCGCTTCTGCAACCTTTGAAGAGGTATACGACCTCATCAAATCCATATCATTTCCGAACAACAAGGCCAGGCACCTCATCGGAATGGCCCAGAAACTTGTAAGCGATTTCGGAAGCATCGTACCTTCTGAACCCGACCTCCTGGAAACTATGCCGGGAGTGGGAAGAAAGACCGCAAACGTCATCGCCTCTGTCATATACGACAAGCCTGTCATCGCGGTGGACACACACGTCTTCCGAGTGTCAAGGCGCATAGGACTTTCGGACGGGAACTCAGTAGAAGCCGTCGAGAAAGACCTGACAGCCGGATTCGCTCCGGAACTCCGCCCAAAGGCACATCACTGGCTGATCCTCCACGGCAGATATGTCTGCACCGCCCGCAAGCCTAAATGCGACAGCTGCGGTTTGAAGGATCTCTGCAGAGAATACATTTCCAACAACGTCAAACTGTGATCCATTCTTTTTCAGAAAGCATTTCCTGGGATACACCGGATCAGTTCACGGACCCGTTCAGATACTCCCCGCATCCTTTGGTAAAGAAGGCTGCCGAGGAACTGATGGGCAGAATCGCATCATCCCCGGAACTCGAGGGAGCATTTGCTGAAGGCAAAATGCTAGGAGTCCTCGTAGTCACATCTGAAGAAGACCCTACGCCAAGATACCTTGCTGCATTTTCCGGCAATGCAGGCGGCAAGAGCACAATCGAAGGCTTCGTGCCTCCGATCTACGATCTCTGCAATCCGCAGGGACATTTCAAGATAAAAGAAGCGGAAATATCCGCTCTCAACATAAGAATACGCACCCTCCTGGATTCGGAAGCCCTGAAATCTCTACGTTCAGAGCTGGCTTCAGCTGAAAAGTCAATGAATGAAGCCGTCATTGCACAGAAGTCTCTGATGGCAGATCTAAAAAAGAAACGCGACGAAATCAGGAACTGCGATTCGGATCCGTACACACTGGAAAAGCTGACAAAGGAAAGCCAGTTCCAGAAGGCGGAACTCAAGAGAATAAAGACCCAATGGGAAGCACACACTGCAGATCTCAAAAACAGGATCAGCGCACTTCTGCAGGAGATTCAGGACCTGAAGAATCACAGAAAAAATATGTCTGACTCACTCCAGGAATGGATATTCAGACATTACATCGTGCATAACGCTACAGGAGAAGAGTCTTCGATATATGACGTATTCGGAAATGAAGGACTTGTTCCCCCTGGCGGCACCGGAGAATGCGCTGCACCTAAACTTCTGGAGTACGCGTTCCTAAACGGATTGAAGCCTATCGCAATGGGAGAATTCTGGTACGGATTGTCACCTGACACTGCCGTCCGAACCCAGGGCAGATTCTATCCTTCCTGCACCAGCAAATGCGGTCCCCTTTTGAAGTATATGCTCAATGGGCTTGAATTGGAATCTTCTTCAACCGAAGTGAGTCAAAAGGCTGACATACTATATGAAGATGAGGACATCTTTGTGGTAAGCAAGAAGTCTGGAATTCCCTCTGTACCAGGTCTTAACGGACTCAGATCACTTTTGGAAACCCTTCAGGACACAGACAAGTCTACAGAAAGTGTGCACAGGCTGGATATGGATACATCCGGCATAATGATCTATGCCCGCAACCATAGAGCCGCAGCTGATCTGAAGCGACAGTTTGAGGAACATTCCATCAGAAAGACATACAAGGCAAGACTGTCTGCAGCTCCTGAAGGAGTTCAGCTGAAGAAAGGAGATACCGGCAGCATAGAACTGGCGTTGAGTCCGGATTACGACGAGAGACCTCGTCAGAAAGTTGATGACGTGCAGGGCAAACCGGCTCACACAGAATACGAGATCGAGGCGGTCAATCCTGACGGAAGCTTAGATATTCAGCTGCATCCTCATACCGGACGCACTCACCAGCTCAGGGTACATTGCGCACATCTGAGAGGCCTGGGCCACCCTATCGCAGGCGACCTTCTATATGGAGGCTGTCAATGCGCACGCCTCTGCCTCCACGCATTCCGAATCACCTTCCGTCATCCATCAACTGGTGTTATCCTCACCTTCGACACTCTCCAGAATATCTACTAGCATATATACAACAAAAAAAGCAGTCATCTTTCGATGACTGCTTTTGGTACTCGGTAGGGGAATCGAACCCCTATTGCAAGATTGAGAATCTTGAGTACTAACCGTTATACGAACCGAGCTAGTGGTGGAGATAGTCGGAGTCGAACCGACGACCCCCTGCTTGCAAAGCAGGTGCTCTAGCCAACTGAGCTATACCCCCATAATTTTAAAGAACTTTGGTACTCGGTAGGGGAATCGAACCCCTATTGCAAGATTGAGAATCTTGAGTACTAACCGTTATACGAACCGAGCGTTTTACGTTTGGGAGTGCAAAGATAGGTATTTTTTTGCAACCTCCAAATTTTTTTTGACTTTTTACTTCAAAAACACGAAAAATACTGCCATAATCAGACAAAAGAAGGCTGCAAAGTGGTTCCACTGCAGTGACTGGCCCTTAAACATTACTGTCACGAGGACTGTAAACACTGTCAAAGAGATCACCTCCTGAATGATCTTCAGCTGCATAAGATTGAACGGACCGCCATTCTCAACGTATCCGATTCTGTTTGCCGGCACCTGTGCACAATACTCAAGGAAAGCTACTGCCCACGAAAAGAGAATCACCATAATAAGCGGCCAGTTTGTGGAAATCTTCATCTCCTGGAGTTTAAGATGACCATACCAGGCGAAGGTCATAAACACATTGGATGCTATAAGTAAGAGTATTGTCCAGATTGCTTTCATTTCAGTTTCAATTTGAGTCTGCAAAAGTAACATTAAATTTGTAATTGCATCCATAAAACTTTACTTTTGCAACCCTTATATATAGATTAACAGGTAAAATAACGGCAGCATAATGTTTTCATTCAGAACTACATCATTGGAAGAGCAGTTTGACAAGGCTTTGCAGGAAGGCAAGGTTGGCTGTTTCTGTACTCAGAACTGTTGGGACACAAAGCGCGGCAGATATATGTACGACATATTCCGTGAAAGAGGAAACCTTGAGATCATCTTCAATCCACGCGATACCGAGCTCACTCCCCTCACCAACCACATTGAATTCCAGCAGTCGGATCTGCAGAATCTCAATGCAGTAGTTGTAGAGATCCAGGACGTAGGATCGCGTTACTTCAACTACACCAAGGACGTATTCAGACTAATGTCTGTCCTCAAGGAGATGAAGGACGATGCTCCGTCGCTCTACATTGTGGACCACATCAATCCTGCAGGTAGAATCGTCGAGGGAACTATGCCGTCAGCTGAGGTGGAGGCATATGTACCGAAGGTGGCACACCGCCACGGAATGACACTTGGAGAGCTTGCCAACCTGTATTATCACGAAATCGGAGCAAAGTTCGCTCTTCACGTGATCTCAGCCCTCGCAGCGGATTCAAACCATCATCTGCTTCCTTGGACAATCGCTCCTGCTTCTGACGTACCGGGACTTTTCACCTGCGACGTATACAGCGGAGGCGGACTCTGGAACAATACCAACATCACACCAGCGATCGGAACAGCTCGTCCATACGAGTATTTCGGTGCACCGTTCATCAAGACAGCCAACCGCGAGCCTATCCCTGTAGCTGAAGGCATACTTTTGCGCCCTTGCTCATTCACTCCATCCTGCGGACGATATGCAGGAGAGAAATGCTTCGGTTACCAGCTGATGCGCGAGCCTGGAGTCGAGTATCACTCGCTTATGCATACTCTTCAGGTAATGAGATTCTTCAAGGAACGATATGAAGAGTTCAAGCTGGAAGACGGATTTGTAGCAAAACTCTCGGACGAAGTGCTCCTCGGATATGTCAATGGAGAGGTCTCTTGGGAGGATATGAGAGAGCATATGAAGGTCGAAGAACAGAAATGGATCAGAAAAGCCAAAAAGTTCTTACTTTATGACGATCAGCCATACAGAATTAAGTAAAAAGACTTGTATAATTGAAAAAAATAGCGTACTTTTGCCGCGCAAAATTAGTTAACTAAATTTATTAAGCATTATGAAAACAGGAATCCATCCCGAAACCTACCGTCTTGTAGCTTTCAAGGATATGTCAAACGACGTAGTGTTCATCACTCGCTCTTGCGCGAACACTAAGGAGACAATTGAGATCGAGGGCGTTGAGTACCCAGTTGTTAAACTTGAGATCTCTAACACATCTCACCCATTCTACACAGGTAAGATGAAGCTCGTAGATACCGCTGGTCGTGTTGACAAATTCTACCAGAGATACGCAAAGAAGAAGTAATTTCTTCCAAGACATACGGTATAAAGCCGGTCTGCAGAAAGCAGATCGGCTTTTTTCATTGTATATCTACTGATTATTACCCTTCATACGTTGCATAAATCTGTAGTCGATCAGATAATCGAGGGAATATCGTCCTGGTCCGACAAGATAAAGAAGGACAAATACGCAGAGATATATCAATGAGAGCTCTCCTTCAGGCAAAAATCCGTCGTGGATATCGAAGAATGCGACTGCCATAGCAGCGATCATAGGAAGAACGACTATACGGATCATCAGTCCTGCAATCAGGAACATAGAGCAGCAGAACTCACAGAATATAGACAGCATCAACGTCATATAGCTGCCGAAGCCGAATACGGAAGGATAATTATCCACAAGGGCAGAGAAATTCATCATCTTATCCAATCCGTGAATGAAGAACATCACTCCAAAGAATAGACGGAGCGCCAGAATCAGGAGGGAAACGCCTCTTCCCCTGAAATGCTGAGGGAACAAGAATCTGTAAAACATAACAATTCAATTAATCATCCGATCCTTCACATTCCAAACTCTTTGCCAAATAACCAGGCACACCAGCGCCGTTGCGCTCACGACAGAAAGGTGGAATAAAACAAAACACCCCGTCATCGTATGATGACAGGGTGTCGTATAAGAAAGTGGCAGCTACCTACTCTCCCACCTGGTGGGGCAGTACCATCGGCGATGGTGAGCTTAACTTCTCTGTTCGGAATGGGAAGAGGTGGATCC
>JAFYXE010000015.1 GCA_017546275.1 Bacteroidales bacterium
CCAATGGCTCCGGAGAATCCATACGCAGTTCGCGTGGTTTCAGACATCCTCGAGTCTAACGGTTCATCATCAATGGCTACCGTATGTGCAGGCTGCCTCGCACTTATGGATGCAGGTGTTAAGATCAAGAAGCCTGTAGCAGGTGTTGCAATGGGTCTTATCACTGACAAGGAGAATCCAAACGAGCGTTACGCTATCCTTACAGATATCCTCGGAGATGAGGACCACCTCGGAGATATGGACTTCAAGGTAACAGGTACCAAGGACGGTATCACTGCTACCCAGATGGACATCAAGGTTGACGGTCTTTCATACGACGTTCTCGAGAGAGCTCTCGAGCAGGCACGTCAGGGTCGTCTCCACATTATGGGCGAGATGATGAAGACTATCAGCGAGCCACGTGCTGAATACAAGGAGTTCGTTCCTCGTATGGTTCAGCTCATCGTTGACGGCGAGTTCATCGGTGCTATCATCGGTAAGGGCGGTGAGACTATCCAGAAGATTCAGCGCGAGACAGGTACTACTATCACTATCACTGAGCAGCAGATCGATGGCGCACAGAAGGGTGTTGTAGATATCTTCGGTCTTGACAAGGAGTCTATGGACAAGGCTATCAACTGGATCAACGGCATCACTGCAGTTCCAGAAGTAGGTACAGTTTACCACGGTAAGATCGTATCTATCCTCGAGTTCGGTGCATTCGTTGAGATCCTCCCAGGTAAGGAAGGCCTCCTCCACGTATCTGAGATCGACTGGAAGAAGACTGAGAAGGTAGAGGACGTTCTTCACGTAGGCGACGAGGTTGACGTCAAGCTCCTCGAAGTTGACGAGAAGACTGGCAAGATGAGACTTTCTCGCAAGGCTCTCCTCGAGAAGCCAGAGGGATACGTTGAGCCAGAGCGCAAGCCACGCGGTGACAGAGGTCCACGTCGTGAGGAGCGCAACGGTGCTCCACGCCGCGACGACAGAGGCCCAAGAGGTCCACGTCGTGACGACAGAGGTCCAAGAGGCCCACGTCGTGAGCGCCCAGCTGATGCTCCAGAGCAGAACAACGAGCCAGAGATGTTCTAATCGAACACCAAATACTGCAAAAGTGGATTTCGAATGAAATCCACTTTTTTTATTCCCCCGCTCACCCCTCACTCATCACATCTATCACTCATCACATCTATCACTCATCACATCTATCACTCATCACATCTATCACCCTTCACTCACCTTCACTCACCACATCTATCACCCTTCACTCACCATCACTCACCATCACTCATCCTCACTCATCCTCACTCATCCTCACTCATCCTCACTCATCCGTCACCCATCCTCCTCTCATCAATTCTATCACAATCACATTCACTGTATCATTCAACACCTTATTCAGGACATCAGGGGAGCAGAAGATATCACACCCTCAACAGTAACGTACCTCAAAGGCACAAGCCATCACACACATTAAAGTAACGTGGTCTAAAGCAACAAGACATCATACACATTAAAGTAACCTGGTCTAAAGCAACAAGACATAATACACATTAAAGTAACGTGGTCTAAAGGCACAAAGCAAAGTCTGCGAGCCTTTAGGCATAGCTCGCAGACTTTGCTTTGAGGAGCTGGCCTGCGCATTCGCCAGCTCCGCTGACGTGCACATCAGCAACCGAGTCACCGACGCAGGAATATACACAATCCGGCGTCTACAGATCGTGCGGACAAGGGCGGCTCGATCAAAGGCCGCCCTACCCTCCCGATCTGTTGCCATAATCCCTTCAAACAGGATTACACCACGCTTAGACAGACAACATCGCAAATTTACGAGTGGCAGACAATCGATTATATATCAATGAGTTACACTTCCTTTATTCCACAAAATCAAGGAATAAAGAACACACAAAACACTGATTAACAATCATTTAGGCGCCACTCGTATATGTAGGAATTTGCAGATCTGAATCTTTGAGGCCGTGGTTTTATGCAACATTTCCATCATCAGTATGAGTTTAGAGTCCAATGGCATAGAAACAACCTTCCCTACATCTTCCATTCCTGATTCGTGGACATATTTATATAGGTCCCTATACTCAGCATCAGAACGGCTCCACTGATGTTCAGGAATATCATACTCACTACCTGCATTTGAATTGATTGCAACAAGCATATTATCATATCCTTCATAATAGGTAGTTTTCAGAACATCATACCTTATCACATTATATTTAACGATTATGTAATCTATCAACTGATTTTTCTCTTTACGGTCAAGACAAGCAAACATCCTCTTCAGCTGAGGATATGTCAGATATTTATTCCTTCTAACATTCCCATCAACCTCACTCAATGCACGACGCAAAGATCTGGATGCCTGCTTCAAGACTAAAGGTTCAGAAAAAGGATTTTTTGAAGATGCATACGCCAGGAAATTCCATCTATAGTCCTGAGCCCTCTTGCACAAGTGCCTCTCAACAGGATTGTTGAACAAGTACGAGATCGCTGTTCTCAGAAGTTTCATACCAGCTTTTGGGGACCATCCGAATGCCTTGCTGAAAAACGCACCGGTGCGGCCACGATAACGATTGTACTCTTTCACAAACTGAATAGTGACATTAGAGAAAAATGACGAAAATGCTCGATTGCTACCAGCTGATACAAGCGAATGTATATGGTCAATCATCAGACATAGCCCATATACATCGACTCCATAACGGACAGACATAACTGAAAAAATCGTATAATATACGAGGTAATCCTCTACTTCATAGAAGATATTGAAGCCTGATCTTGTGCGCTGATACACGTGATTTATCACATTATTAACGAACCTCTTCACCATAAAATCATAGTGGCACTTAAATATTTAACACTCAGTATTTTATGCATTGTTTATTCCTCAATTTAAGAGAACAAACATTGCTTAAACAATTAATATCCAGAGCATTAAGTGCCACCACAAAATCAGCAGATATAAACAAGCAAGCACCAGAACCTGGACAAAGCCAAAGTTATTGTGCACCGACGAGAACCTGTTTAAGAAAAAGAAAAAGGTTGTTAAAAAAAGAGAAATAATTTAAAGAAAAAGAAAAATCAACAGGGAGATGGCAGAGTATCATATGTTATGGACTATCTTTGTGGCAGAATTCGACAAGAAAGATATGAAACTATATAGACAGCTGCTGAGCGCGATATTGATATGCATTCTCACGGTGGGGATCGCCGGATGTGAGAAGAGGCTCGGAGACGACCCTTCACTCTCAGGCAAGCCGGGCACCGAGGACCCTAACGGTGGTTCGTCACAGGGCAAGCCGGGAAACGGAGATAACACCGGAAACGGAGACAACACCGGAAACGGAGATGACGACTGCCCCAACCCGCCGGAACCCCAGGAGAAGGAATTCGTGATACTCTTCACCAACGACTTCCACAGCCAGATCGAGCCGCTCAGCAAAGAAGAGACATACAACGCAGACAGAGGTGGAGCCAAAAGAATCAAGGCCCTCGTAGACAGCGTAAGAAACGCAGAAAAGACCGTCTTCCTCGCTGACGCCGGAGACTTTGTCCAGGGCACATATTACTTCAGTCTGCTCAACGGAGTAGTCGAGATGGCAGTGATGGACCAGATCGGATACGACATCCGCACACTGGGCAACCACGAATTCGACAAGAAGATGTCCTGCCTGCACGATATGCTGACTTGGAGCAACGTGCCGACAGTAGCCACAAACTACGACTTCAGCCGCACCAGCCTCGCAAGCCTCGTCGAAGATTCAATGATAATCGAAAAGAACGGCGTAAAAGTCGGCTTCATCGGTCTCAACGTCAGACTGGCCAACCTCGTACCTCCCTCATCCATAGAAGGAGTCGAGTGGCAGAATGCCATCAACGTCGCTGACCAGGAAGCCCAGAAACTCCGCGACCAGGGAGCTGACATCGTCATCGCCCTCTCGCATCTCGGCTACGAGAAGAACAGTTCTGAAGTCTACTACGACAGAGGCATCGCGATGAACACCCGCAACATCGATATGATCATCGGAGGTCACTCGCACACCTTCCTCAACTATGCAGACTTCATCAAGAACAAAGACAACGAAAGCGTTCCTGTAGTCCAGGCCGGAAGCAAAGGCATCTGCCTCGGTTACGCAAAGGTCAAGATCGACAAGAGCGGCAAGCCTTACTTCACATACAAGCTCATCCCTGTGAAGAACCACCTCGACAAGAAACTCGACCCGGAGTTCTCCGCACTCGTCGACGAGTACTCGGAATCAGTCTCTTACAAGATGGGGGAAGTCATCGGAACCTGCCCTAAAGCCCTTAGAAAAGGCGCACCGGAAAGCCCTCTGTACAACCTCACCGGAGACGCTCTCATCTGGATGTGCAAAGAGCTGATGGATGTCGAAGCAGACGTGAGCGTATACAACGCCGGAGGCATCAGAGCCGAGATTTCAGAAGGTGACCTGACAGTAGGAGACGTCTATGCAGTATATCCTTTCGACAACGTACTGTCCATCCTTACACTCAAAGGAAAAGACCTTAAGACAGTATTCGACTATGTGGCTTCCAACGGCGGCCTCCCTGTAAACTCGGCAGTCAAGCTGGTCATCAGCAACAAGAAAGTGAAGTCTGTGACACTCAACGGCAAAGCGATAGACGACAACAAGACATACACCTTGGCGACCATCGACTACGTCGTGGAACTCGGAAGATACGGCCTCAACAATGCCTTGAGCAGAACGGACGCACCTGAGCACATAAATGATTATTTTGTAGAATATTTCAGACATCTTGCTGCTGAAAACGGTGGAAAGATCACCGCCACAACTGACGGACGCGTCAAGACAGAGTAGGTCGGAAAGCCTAAAAAAATGATACATCATAGGATTTTTTGACTATCTTTGTAGAGATTAAGTGTTAGAAACATTAACCAAATACAAACTATTATGAAGAAAATCATTCTCGTAGCAGCAATGGTACTCGGTTTTGCAGTTGCTGCATCAGCTCAGCCAAGAGCTCTCGGTGTACGTATCGGTAACGGTGGTGAGATCAGCTACCAGCATCAGCTCGGTGCTAACTTCCTCGAGGTTGACGGAGGTCTTGGACTTGGCTTCGACGGTGTATTCAACGTAGGTGCAACTGGTATCTACAACTTTATGATCGCTCAGCCACAGTGGACTTCAAGAGGTGAGTGGGGCTTCTACGCAGGTCCTGGTGCTACTGTAGGTCTCGGTCTTGGTGAGGCTAACTACCTTGCTCTCGGAGCTGCTGGTATGGTAGGTCTCGAGTACACATTCTGGTTCCCTCTCCAGCTCTCTCTCGACTTCAGACAGCACGTCGGATTCGGATTCAACGGCCACGGTATGTGGTTCCCATCAAGCATCGGTCTTGGTGTTCGCTACAGATTCTAAGAATCCACACGACAGATTTATACGACGATCAGGCAACTGGTCGTCGTTTTTTATGTATCTTTGTGGATAGTCCCGCCGCAACAAACAACGGGACGTGTAAACAGAAATGAAAAAGATCATCATCTCAATGCTGCTCGCTATGGCAGCCATCGCAGCAACTGCTCAGCCTAAGGCAATCGGAGGTAGACTCGGTGTAACAGGACTCGAAGCATCCTATGAGCACATCATCAATGGTAGACAGTTCATCGAAGCAGACCTCGGTCTCGATTTCGGATACGCAGGACGTGGACAGGCAGGTGTAAAACTCACAGGCACATACAACTTCATCTGGGCTTGCCCTGACTGGACTTCAATGGGAACCTGGGCCATCTATGCAGGCCCCGGCATCAGCGTCGGAATGGCAGAGGATATGGTTGTCTATACAATCGGTGACGTGACCACAGGCTACCGCGATCACGGCTTTATGCTTGCGCTTGCCGCTCAGGTGGGTATTGAATACCGCTTCGACTTCCCTCTCCAGCTCGCCCTCGACCTCAGACCTTGCTTCGGAGTGCATATGAACGACGGAAAATTCAAGGATCCTAACACCGGACTTACTGTAGAGTACGGCGGAAAGACCAACTTCTACGACAACGGAATGATGGGATTCATCCCATCCCTCTCAGTGCGCTACTGCTTCTGATGGGGTTTTGGAAATAATTCGTTATATTTGCAAGTTGCGTAAAAACAAATGGATATGAGAGAATTATATATAACCAACTCTCTTTCGAGAAAGAAAGAGATCTTCAAGCCGCTTAACGAAGGACACGTAGGACTTTACGTCTGCGGACCTACTGTTTACGGCGATGCGCATTTAGGTCACGCTAGACCTGGCGTCACTTACGACGTATTCGTGAAACTCCTCAAGCACCTCGGCTACAAGGTGCGCTATGTCCGTAACATCACCGATGTGGGACACCTTGAGCACGACGCTGACGAGGGAGAGGACAAGATTGCAAAGAAGGCACGCCTCGAGCAGCTCGAGCCTATGGAGGTGGTTCAGAGATGTACTCTGGCCTACCACGAGGCTATGCGTATGCTCAACGTGGCTCCGCCTTCGATCGAGCCTCGCGCTTCAGGACACATCATCGAGCAGATCGACCTCGTGAAGAAGATCATCGAGGCCGGCTATGCATACGAGAGCAACGGCTCAATCTACTTCGACGTCCTCAAATATGACCAGGACCACAAGTACGGCATCCTTTCAGGCCGTACCCTCGACGAAGTGAAGGAAGGCACACGCGACCTCGACGGTCAGCAGGACAAGCGCGCTTCATATGACTTCGCACTTTGGAAGAAGGCTTCACCAGAGCACATTATGCGCTGGCCTTCACCTTGGAGCGACGGATTCCCAGGCTGGCACCTCGAGTGCTCGGCAATGAGCGAGAAGTACCTCGGCAAGGAGTTCGACATCCACGGCGGCGGAATGGACCTCCTCTTCCCTCACCACGAGTGCGAGATCGCGCAGAACACAGCATCAAGAGGCACCAGCGGAGTAAAATACTGGATGCACAACAATATGATTACCATCGAAGGCAAGAAGATGGGCAAGTCGCTCGGCAACTTCATCACTCTTCCTGAGCTCTTCGCAGGCAAGCATCCTAAGCTCGAGCAGGCATACACTCCTATGACCGTGCGTTTCTTCATCCTTCAGGCACACTACAGAGGCACACTCGACTTCAGCAACGAGGCACTCCAGGCAGCAGAGAAGGGCCTCAAGAGAATTATGCAGGCAGGCAAGGACCTCCGCGCACTCGCTGCTGCGGCAGGCATCCAGGCTGCACCGGCTCTCCCTTACGGCGAGTTCGTAACTGCAAACGCTCCAGCTGAGGTGGCTGCGACAAACGCAGAGGTGAAGGCATTGGTAGAGAACGTATACGAGGCTCTCTGCGACGACCTCAACACTCCTATCGCCCTCTCGCACATCTTCGATGCAGTACGTATCATCAACACTGTAAAGGACAAGAAGCTCACTCTCGACGCTGCTGACTACAAGGCACTCGTCGACCTCTTCGACAACGTTGTTTACGGCGTACTCGGACTCCGCGATGAGGAGGCTTCAGAGGGAGGCAAGGCAATCAAGACTATCGACGGCCTTATGCAGATGGTACTCGAGCAGAGAAAGGCAGCCAAGGCGGCTAAGGACTGGGCAACCAGCGACCGCATCCGCGACGACCTCAAGGCTCTCGGCATCCAGATCAAGGATGGCAAGGACGGTACAGAGTGGACACTTGAATAACAGGAAGATATGTACAAATTCATCTCTTGGAATGTGAACGGCCTGAGGGCTGTGTGCGGAAAGGGTTTTGCGGACATCTTCACTGAACTGGACGCAGACTTCTTCTGCCTTCAGGAGACAAAGATGCAGGCAGGACAGCTCGACCTCGAGTTCCTCGGCTACAAGTCATACTGGAACTTTGCAGACAAGAAGGGATACTCAGGTACTGCGATCTACACCAAGCACGAGCCCCTTTCGGTCACATACGGACTGGGAATCGACGAGCACGACCACGAAGGCCGCGTCATCACCCTCGAAATGGAGGACTTCTACCTTGTATGCGTATACACTCCTAACGCACAGGAAGAACTCCGCAGACTGGAATACAGAATGAAGTGGGAAGACGACTTCAGGGCATATGTGAACGCACTCGAGGCCAAAGGCAAAGGCGTAGTACTCTGCGGAGACCTCAACGTAGCCCACAAGGAAATCGACCTGAAGAACCCGAAGACCAACCGCAGGAACCCTGGCTTCACAGATGAAGAAAGGGGCAAGTTCACAGAACTCCTCGGCACAGGCTTCATCGACACATTCAGATACTTCTACCCTGATATGACCGACATCTACTCGTGGTGGTCATACAGATTCCAGGCGAGACAGAAGAACACAGGCTGGCGTATCGACTACTTCGTAGTAAGCGAGAACCTCGAGGACAGACTCGTGGATGCAAAGATCCACACAGAAATCTTCGGATCCGACCACTGCCCTGTCGAACTCACAATGAAATAGACATATCGGAAAAGATAAAAGGAAAACCGGAACTGATCTCACGACCAGTTCCGGTTTTTAACTATAACCCTATTATTAACAACTAAACTAACCTTGACTTATGATTTAGCAAACGCCGTGCCAAAACCGAGTTTAGAGTTAACAATATCCGTGTTTTTCCAACCAGGCCAGTGCATAAGAGCAAGTCGCCTTGCAACCGTAGCCCTCCAGATCCGCATACTTATATGCCGCACTCACCAGTTCCCCCGCAATGCCCCTGCCCTTGATTGGCTTAGGCACATAGGTGTGAGTCACAATCAGATAGCCGTCTCTGATTACATATTCGACAAAGGCCTCGTGGCCCTCTACATACATTGAAAACCTGTGAAGGTCCTGCTGGTGGATTATCTTGCTGTTCATAACCGTCTTTTTCCCGACAGAATTTTCAAAACAGATGCCAGCCTACTTCTTCAGAGCCTCGTAGATATACGAAAACGAGCCGAAGATGATCTGAGTGATCGCCTGAGAAGTGTGCGACAAAGTTGCATATACGATTCCAAGTTCCACTGGCACTCCGTACACCACTGCAAGCGCAGTGCTGATCACGAAATGGAAAGCTCCGATGCCTCCTGGTACAGGCACTGCAAATCCGAGTCCGCCGACAAGCGAAAGGAAGAGAGCATCAATGAGATCGAGTCCGTCAAGGAATGGTGCAGCCCACACGGTACTTGCTGCCATAAACCAGTAAGTCATCCAGATGAACGCCGTATATGCGAAGAAAAGCCACTTCTGTTCCATCTTAAGGCAGCTTGCAAATCCCTGAAAGATGCCACGGAAAATGCCCCAAACCTTAGCAAAGAAAGGGTTTGTATTGCGGAAACGCCAGAATGCATAGATGAGTCCTGCGCCCGCAACAGCCACAACTGCTACCACCCACCAGAGACTGAAATCGAACTTCTCAGTCATCGGAATCCAGATCTTCTCAACGAAGAACGAACCGAAACGGCGGAAACCTCCGACCACCACAACTCCCAGAAGCATAAGCATCACGAGAAGCTCCCAGCTGCGCTCAAGCACCACTGTTCCGAGCACCTTCTCATACGACGCCTTCTTGTGCTCCGGATGTGCCGGATCCACTGGCTGAGAACGGCGTGTGATCACTCCGCAGCGCACGAATTCACCGATACGAGGGAATACGAAATTGGAAATATTGCCGATGTTGATGCCATTGAAAGTCGTCATATGGGTGATGCTTTCGTCAATCGGAAGGAGAAGCCTTCTCCATCGGATTCCTCTGAGCCAGAACGCAAAAGAACCCGCCACCATAGACAGAATAACGAATCCCCAGCGACATCCCTTAAGACCGGAAATGAAATCGTTCCACTCAACATCTCTGAACGAAAACCACAAAAGTGCCGCCGCCACAGCCGCCGAGAGAACGTATTTAATTGATTTATTTAATGTTTCTTTCATAATCGAAGACAAAGTTATCCAAAAGTTTACTAACTTTGTTGAATTATTTTTCAAAAATTAGCTTATGGCGTCAATTTTAGGAATAGGTAACGCATTGACTGATATCCTCGCGGTTCTTCCCGATGACAAGTTCCTCAAGGAATTCCATCTCCCTAAAGGCAGTATGCAGCACGTGGATATGGAAACCGGAGACAAGATCTGGAAGACCCTCAAACCAATGGGAGTGCAGCTCGTGGCGGGTGGCTCGGCAGCCAACACCATCACAGGCACAGCCATCTTCGGTATGGAGTCAGGCTTCATCGGCAAAGTCGGTGACGATGACCTCGGCCACCTGTTCAAGAGCGACCAGGCACAGTACGGCATCAAGTCCACCCTGTTCAAAGGCGTGAACTCGTCCGGAAGAGCGATGGTATTCATCACGGCGCCAAACGCAGAAAGAACTTTCGCGGTATATCTCGGAGCAGCATTGGAACTCGTTCCAGAGGACCTGAAGCTCGAGTATTTCCAGGGCTATGACTATTTCCACATTGAAGGATACCTCGTTCAGAACCAGGCTACAATCCGTAGAGCGGTAGAGTTGGCGAAAGAGGCAGGCTGTCTCATCTCCATCGATATGGCATCATACAACGTAGTCGAATCTAACGACGCCTTCCTTCACGACATCGTGGAAAACTACGTAGACATAGTATTCGCCAACGAATCAGAGGCGAAGGCATTCACCAAGCTCGAGCCAAGAGAGGCCCTTGACGAGATCGCAAGCCACTGCAAGATCGCAGTAGTGAAGGTCGGCAAAGACGGTTCAATGGTAAAGAGCGGTGACGAGTACCACTTCATCGAGGCTTGGCCGGCAAATCCGGTAGACGCCACAGGAGCAGGCGACACATATGCAGCAGGCTTCCTCTATGCACACAGCCTCGGAATGCCACTCAAGGTCTGCGGAGAGATCGGATCGATCATCGCAGCCAAAGTCGTGGAAGTGATTGGAACAAAGATTGATATCCCGCGCTGGAAAGCGGCAAAGAAAGAAATAAAGGAACTGATAGCAGCAAACACACCTAACGCCTAGACTATGTTTGAAGCGATAAAGAACATACTCCGCAAAAGGAAAATCGGCAAGTTCGTAAGCAACGTACCTACCGGTTTCCTGCCGCTCGACAAGATCACCACGGTGAACGTTGTCGTAGACGTTGAAGAGCCCGGATTCGAGGCTCTCAAGGAGGACATTCTTTCGTGGGGACGCCAGACCGGCCTCAAAGTAAACATCTACTTCTTCGACTTCAGACGACTTGACAAAGAAGAACTGCTGCTCACAAGCATACAGACGACAATCATCAAGAGGGAACTTGATTGGATCGGCACTCCTGACCTGAGCAAAGTCATCGGACTCCTCGGCGAAACAAGCGATCTATTCATCTCGATGGTGGACAACGGAAACTTCCCTATCGACTTCCTCAGCAAATGTGCAAAGGCAAGATTCAAGATCGGACGCACCGAATACAAAGGACACGTCTACGACCTTGTGATCTCCGGAAACCAGACCGCAGAACTGCGCTCTGACTCAAGGAGGATCTTTGCAGCGATGACGGATTTTTTAACCAAGATCAAATAATACACACACAATCAATTTTATGCACACATTCAAACATTACTTAACCGTAGGCATCAAGGGAGCCTGTATGGGGGCAGCTGATGTTATCCCGGGAGTTTCCGGAGGTACCATCGCCTTCATCACCGGCCTCTACGACGAGCTGGTAGGCTCGATTGCCTCAATCAACGCGGAGGCCTTCCGCCTGCTTCTCCACGGGCAGTTCAAGGCTTTCTGGCGGCACATCAACGGGAACTTCCTGTTGAGTCTCGTCCTCGGCATCGGCGTCAGCGTCGTTGCACTCGCAGGACTGATGCAGATGCTGCTGACCACCTACCCTATTCAAACCTGGGCCTTCTTCTTCGGCCTGATCGTAGCTTCGTCCATCTTCATTCTGCGCGGCATTTCCGGTTGGCGTCTGCGCGAATTCATCTTCATTGCTTTGGGCGTAGCACTGGGTGTCACAGTCTGCACACTCTCTCCTACCCAGACTCCAGACAGTCTGTGGTTCATCTTCCTGAGCGGAGCCATCGCAATCTGCGCGATGATTATGCCCGGAATCTCCGGCAGCTTCATCCTGCTCATCCTTGGCAAGTATCAGTTCATTATGAGCTGCATCACAGGTATCGTCACCGGTACTGACCTTGGCCGCAACCTCCTCACTATGGGCGTATTCGCATTAGGTGCAGGAGTGGGCATCATCAGCTTCAGCAAACTTCTCCACTGGCTGTTGTCTCGATGGAACAAGGAAGTGCTCATCGTACTTGCCGGCTTCATCATCGGATCATTGGTAAAAGTGTGGCCTTGGAGCAACACAGAGGCACTGGCACAGGCTGAAACAGCCGGCGGCCTACAGTGGGGCTGGGCTCTTCTCTTCGCCGTGATCGGATTCTCATTAGTTACATCTATCGAGCTAATCAGCAAAAAACTCAGCCGTAAATAAAAGGCACAAACATTGAATTGCGTGTGCAAAAGAAGTTCTGGTACAGGCTTTAACTTAAAAGTATTGTATTATGAAAACTTATTGCACAAAAATTATAGTATTGCTTATCGCGGCTTTTGCTGCTACATCCTGCATTTATGACGCACCAGGCGACCGTTTCTTCAGAACCCTTTGGGAATCTGCAGACGACACCCTCGGAGACGTAACCCTTGAGTTCCTCTGCAATGATGCGATTATGATCAAGTCAGTATCCGCAGCAGGCTCATACGGAACATACGAGAGCGACGGTACCGCAGCCAGGTTCAACAACCTCACACTCACCTACCCTGACAGGAAGGTAACCATCCTCGAAGGCCACCGTGACAACGACATTCTCCACATTGTCTGGACCTCCGGAGACGACCAGGACACCCGTCAGACACAAATGCATCGACTTTCAGCATATAAATAACAGCCAAGCATTTGCAAATAAGAAAAAAATCATTACCTTTGCACCCACTTTCGACAACTGCCCAGCAGACCGAAAGTGGGAATAAGGATCGGTTCGGTAGCTCAGTTGGATAGAGCAACAGCCTTCTAAGCTGTGGGTCTTGGGTTCGAATCCCAACCGAATCACATTAAACGCCATTCTAGATAACTAGGATGGCGTTTTTGTTTTGGTCGTTAAACATTTGTTAAACAAAACTAGTAATTGTCCGTTATCTATGAATAGAATCTTAAATAATAAACAATAAGTTCGATTCCTCCGATACTCTTACATGACAAAACGTCAGAATCTTGCCATATTGACATACAGAAATAACTATTGCGTAGCAACTTACTGCCATTTAGGTTAATGGTACACGTATTGTCCAACTGTCATATCATAATAATATTGCGATAAATGAAAGTAGTTATTTTTAATGTTGGCGGCGCACTAAGCTCCTATGTAGAAACTAGTACAAAGAAAATTGTCATTGACCTGGGCAAAAGTAAAGAGTTCTCTCCGGTCAATGATTTTCTCATTCCCTTGTTTGAGAAAAGAGGAACAAAATCGGGTAATGGTAAATATGTCATTGACCAATTAGTATTATCGCATCCACATGCCGACCACATAAACGATCTGGAAGATTTTGACAAGAATTTCTACCCGGTACTATACACAACACCAAATGATTTATCTCCAGAGACCGACAAACATATGAATGTGAACTGGGAATTAGTAGATGACCCCGAAAGTAATCCGGTAATGAAATTACGTGATATGTTTAAAGGTAGGCAACTGCCTTTACGAGTTTGTGAGCCTACAAAGATGACGATCGGATATATCTATCCTGGTAATGTCGAAAATAATGACACATTAAAATTGGAGAGTTATACTAATAACATCAGCCTTGGGGTTATACTCCATTCCGGTTATAGTATTTTCTTTTCTGGAGACATTCAGAAAGAAGGCATGAAGATTTTCTTAGATGACAATCCTGCATTGAGAAAACAATTGAGTACCGGCATCGATTTTCTTGTTACGCCACACCATGGGTTACGCTCATCATTTAGTACAGACCTTTTTAACGCTATGAAAAATGGCAAAACAAAAAAGCTTAATATCGTATCAGAGAAAGTAACATGTGGACCAGATGACAAA
>JAFYXE010000016.1 GCA_017546275.1 Bacteroidales bacterium
GACTGCCCGTGAAGGTGGAGACGTAGGAGTCGCTGATGCCTGGAGCCTTACAGCAGGTACACCTGACGTGATCGTGGCTGTGATCGACGCTCCTGTCAAGTACACTCACCCTGACCTTGCAGACGCAATGTGGGTGAACGAGGCAGAGAAGAACGGAACCAAGGGAATCGATGATGACGGAAACGGCTTCATCGACGACATCCACGGATACAACTTCTATACAGACGGCTATTCATACGGCGCCATCAACTGGGAGGTCCAGGGTGAATCAGGCCACGGCACTCACGTTGCCGGCATCGTTGCTGCAGTCAACGGAAACGGCATCGGTGTGAGCTCTATCGCAGGAGGTACCGGCAATGGTGACGGCGTTCGCCTTATGGCCTGCCAGGTATTCGAAGGCGGATATGCCGGCGGAGACCGCGAGATGGCGAATGCATTGACTTATGCTGCCGACAACGGCGCCTGCATCGCCCAGTGCTCATACGGCTACAGTGCAAGCGTGTTCTCAAGCGACAACCAGTACATCAACGCTGCACCGCTCGAGTACAGAGCCTTGAAGTACTTCGTGAATCCTTCAAACTGCAACCACCCGTCATTGAACGAGAATGTGGCGATCTTTGCCGCCGGCAATGAGGCTGCATCGAATTCAGACTACCCTGGTGCTCTTCCTATCTGCGTTTCAGTTACTGCATTCGGACCGGATTTCCTTCCTGCCGGATACACCAACTACGGACGTGGCTGCAACATCGCAGCCCCAGGCGGAGACTACTGGATCGGAGCGTTGAAAGAAGAGGATAACAGAAGTATGATCCTTTCGACTTGCATCAGCGAGGTCGACAGCGACTACACCTGGATGCAGGGTTCGTCTATGGCCTGCCCACACGTTTCAGGAGTAGCTGCTCTCGGCGTTTCATATGCTGGCAAGATCGGAAGAAAGTTCGGCGAGGGTGAGTTCGTAAGCATTCTCCTGACTTCGGTAAACGATATGAACGCATTCCTTCAGGACGGTCTCAAGCCTTACGGCGACACTACCATCGGCCTTTCTACATACAACAAGCGTATGGGTACAGGCGCCATCGATGCGTGGAAGCTCCTTATGCAGATCGAGGGCACTCCTTCGGTTATGGTTCAGAGCGGCGTAAGCTGCAGCGTGGACATCAGCGAGTATTTCGGTGAGTCTGCCGCTGACCTTACATACCTTGATGTGACTTATGATGACGCTGCAAAGAAGGTTCTCGGACTTGCTTCCAAGCCTAAGGTGAAGAAGGGTATCCTTGACATCACCTGCGTCAACAACGGTTCTGCCAAGATCAGAGTATCTGCCATCGCAGGTGGCGGCCAGCTCGGAGGCGGAAACAACATAGGAGGTACAGAGATCTCACGTGAGATTTCGATCGTTTCAAGAGGTGTTCACTCAAGCAATGGAGGATGGTTCTAGCCCGTCATCCTGAGCGAAGTCGAAGGATCTAAAAGTACAGAAATGAAAAAATTACTGTTTATATTGGCAGCATTGATGCTGATCGCCACCGCCTGCAAGAAGGAGGACAAGAAGACCGACTATAAGAAAAGCATTATAGGAGAGTGGCACTGCACTCCTGCAGAGATGGATGCAGACGTATATGTATCCTTTGCAGAGGACGGAAGCTTCGACCTTTTCCAGAAGATCGGAGAGGGACGCCACAGGCACTATACAGGAGACTGGGCCATCGAGGGCACCACTCTTTCAGGACACTATGCCGACGGAACCGATTGGGGAAGTGCATATACAATGGACTTCAGCACAGAGGGAACTATGGTTCTCACTGCGCTCAACGGCTCTGAAGAGGCTATGGTCTATGTGAAGGAGGAGATTCCGTCTGACATCAGGAATGGTGCAGTCGAGGTGAAGTCCGCTTATACAGAGGACATCAGACCGCTTCTCTAGTCTTTACGGATACTGAATTCGCAGCCGCAGTAAAGCTGGTTGTAGAAATCATATTCCTTTATAATCTGAAGACGGCGCTCCTGGAGCCCGTTCTTTCTCCAGTTCTGATCCCACCAGATGACGCTTTGCTCTTCTGGTGGGATTGTTTTTCCCTCCAGCTGAGCGACTGCCCAGTTTCCGGCTTCGTTGATCTGGTCCAAGGATTTCCAACGAGACGATGCGAGAGTGGTTGTGATGACTCTTATGCCTCTTTCGCGGGCATACCGAGCCGTGCGCAGAAGGCGCAGCTTGAAGCATTTCAGGCAGCGGCCGCCACGTTCAGGCTCTGACTCCAACCCTGTCATCTCCTTGAGCCAGTTGTCGTGGTCATAGTCTGCGTCGATGATCTCAAGTCCGAGCGATTCAGCGTAACGTGTACATTCGTTCTTTCGGATCTCGTATTCCTCCTGGGGATAGATATTGGGGTTGCAGTAATATATGATGGGAGTGATTCCGTTCTGCATCATCGCCTCTATTATGGCGCTTGAGCAGGGAGCACAGCAGGTATGGAGAAGGACTGTCGTCTCTCCCATCGGTGCCTGGATCTGAGGCTTATGCCTGTTGGTCTTCATAACGGTGCAAATATACTCCTATTTTAAGTATCTTTGCACCCGATTTCACAGATTTGATATGAACGCAGACAACAAAAGACGCATATCGGGGCTGGTCGCATTGAGTCCTCTCTTCGTATTTCTAGGACTCTACCTTGCATCCTGCA